>NZ_JADBTZ010000071.1:0-16340 GCF_020245885.1 Microcystis sp. M165S2
GGGCATACCGGAACCTTTGGGCTAGATCCAATAAACGCTTGGGGAGAGAATACCTCTACTTTTTCAGAAGCAATTCTGTCTTTCGCAAGTAATCTCTGTGAACCAAGAATCCCCGTCTCTTTAGAGCGGGGAGTGTCAATCCATCGTTTGATCAAGGGGAACGCACCATCTTTAAGTTAACCGAGCCGTATTGACTCCCCTGCCATCACTCCGGCAATTTGTCGGTGCAACTGTTCTAAATTTTCTGCCGGTTCAAGGCAGCATAACCCTTGACAAATTAACCCAAATGTGCTAAGGGGCAAACTGGCATCGACTCGATACACCGCAGTGGGCAAATAGCGACTTAACAGCGGCTCGATCGAGCTTTCCGGGGCGCGCAGACAGAAACCGTGACGATAGTGATCGAGGGCGACAAATAAACTGGGGCAAGCGGTGGGGGACTCTTCTAGGATGGTACTAAAAGATTGCAAGGCCTTTTCGGCCCGATCGAGATATTCTAGATTTTCCGTCAATCGCGACAGACGCACTAAATTAGCGATCGCAATTCCGTTAGCCGAAGGGGTGGCATTATCCGTATAACCCCGTTCCCGCACGATCAAATCGAGACTATGATCAGAAGCGGTATTAAAATATCCTCCCTCATCCTTGGACCAAAACCAGCGATCGAATTCCCCCTGTAGATCGATAGCCGCCTCTAACCAGCGAGTTTCTTGGGGATTAGCCGTTTGCAAGTCCAGTAAAGCCTTAATAAAATAGGCAAAATCCTCCGATTGGGCTAAAACCGAGGCCTGACCCTGATAATTCAAGCGCTGAAAACGTCCATCTAACCACTGATGCTTGAGAATAAACTCGGCCGCTTGACTAGCCATTTGCCAGTACAAAGGTTCCCCAAAGACGGCAAAGGCCCGGGCCAAACCGGAAATCATCAAACTATTCCAAGCGACGATCATTTTCGTATCCGTTACCGCCGGAATCCGTCCCGGCCAAGAAACGGTTTTCGCCTCTTGATTGTCTCTGGCCGGGGGAAAAAGAGCTAATTGGGACTGAGAACTGCCATAACGCCGAATAAATAACTTATCGAGCATATTTTCTATCTCCGACCATAATTCTCCCCCTTGCCGACGTTGCAGGACATTACGACCCTCAAAATTCCCTTCGGCAGTAACGGTAAAATTAGCTTGCAGCAGTCCTAATTCCTCGATCGAGAGATAATCCCTTAACTCTAAATCCGACCAGACATAAAAGGCTCCTTCCTCCGGTTCTCTATCCGTGGCATTCTGAAAACTATCGGCATCTTGGGCCGCATAAAAATAGCCTTCTGGGGCGGTCATTTCCCGTTTTAGCCAGTTAACCGTGCCTTTAATCCCTCTCTCAAAGGCCGCTTCTCGATAACCGGCACTCCACAAATTGGCTAAATATTCGACAATTTGCCCGTTATCGTAGAGCATTTTTTCAAAATGGGGAACTGTCCACGTCGAATCCACCGTATAACGATGGAATCCTCCCCCTACATGGTCATAGATTCCCCCCAAGGCCAGATCTTCCCCCCGTTGATAGGCCGCTTGCCGGAGGGAATCCTCAAAATCGTCACCAAAGCGACTGCCCTGCAAAGCCAGATTAGAATAGGGAATCATCGGAAAACTGGGCCGACCGTAGTTATTGGGATTAACCTGAATCACTGCCGTATTTCTCTCGATTCCTGTGGCTAAAAGGGAAGGAGCAGCTAAATTGGTCTCTGCTCGGGGTAAAATAGCCGATTGACGCAGTGCGCCCAGCATTTCGGCCGTAAATTTGTTTAATTTGTCTTTTTCCTCGTCATAATAACGACGTATCGATTGCAGCACTTGCAGAAAACCGGGCCGGTTAAAGCGCGGTTGCACGGGAAAATAAGTACCACCATAGAAGGGAATTAAACTATCGGGTGTTAGGAAGACATTCAGAGGCCAACCCCCTTGACCGACCATCATCTGCAATGCTTGCATATAGATACTATCGATGTCCGGTCTTTCCTCGCGATCAACTTTGATCGGCAAAAAATACTGATTGAGATAATCGGCAATGGCCTGATCGGAAAAAGCTTCTCCTTCCATAACCGTACACCAATGACAGCTAGAATAACCGATCGAGAGAAATATCGGTTTATCTTCTCTCCTGGCAATTTCTAGGGCGCTGTCACACCAATACCACCAATCGATCGGGTTTTCGGCGTGTTTTCGCAGGTAAAGACTTTCAGATTCAGCCAGATGATTAGCCATGGGAAAAGGGGATTTTTTGCTCTTGCTGCTTATTAGTTTAAGCTAATTAGAGACTAACCGGAATTAAGCCGCTGCTCATGCTGAAAACTTCGATCGCCCTAGGATTTTTTCTCACTCAATCTTGGCCCCTTAACCCGCAAGTGCAGGGGGTGGCTAATCATTTAATTGGGGTTATGGATACCAGGGAACAAGCGCAGACTAACCCCCGCATTGCTAAGGTGCAGATGACTACCTGTGCGGTGAATTTTTCCCCCAAACAGGATAATATTTATCTCTATCAAGAACAGGCGATTATCGATCAGTTAAATCAACCCTATCGTCAAAGAATTTTAGTCATTCAACCTAGCTCCGATAATTCCACTGTGGAATCAAAAGCTTATAAGTTAAATAATGCCGCTAACTTTATTAATTTTTGTAACAAAGACTTGACAGAAAGAAATTTAAATGTATCAGATTTGGCCGAGTCGGTGTGTACTGTGTTTTTAAAACCGATAGCGGGGGGTTATCGGGGAGAAACTCCCCCCCAGGGTTGTCCCACTAATGCCAGAGGTGCGGTAAAAATAACTAATACAATTATTCTACATTCCCAGGGCATGGATACCAGCGATCGAGGTTATGATAGCCTTGGGCGGCAGCTGTGGGGTGCGCGGGATAATTTCTATCAATTTCGCTGGCAAAAACCCTAAAATCGGCTTTCCTGTTTCATTAATGCCACATCAAGAGCAAAATAGGTCAAAATCAAATCGGCCCCCGCTCGTTTCATACTGGTTAAAGTTTCCAAAATCAGGCTTTTTTCGTCAATCCAGCCCTGTTTTGCCGCCGCTTTAATCATTGCATATTCACCACTAACATTGTAGGCAGCAATGGGCAGATGGCTACTATCTCGCAGACGACGGATAATATCGAGGTAGGCGAGAGCGGGCTTAACCATGATAATATCTGCCCCTTCTGTTATGTCTAAACTGGCTTCCCGTAACGCTTCCCGACTATTAGCCCCATCCATTTGATAGGTTTTCTTATCACCAAATTTCGGGGCTGATTCTAAGGCATCTCGGAAGGGACCATAATAAGCAGAGGCATATTTAGCCGTATAAGCGATAATTCCCACATCTAGATAACCCGCTTCGTCTAAAGCTCGACGGATCGCCCCAACCCTACCATCCATCATATCGGAAGGGGCGACGAAATTAGCCCCGGCTGCCGCTTGCGAGAGCGACATTTTCACTAAAACTTGCACGGTTTCATCGTTAAGAATTTTACCGTCTTGGACGATACCATCATGACCATAAATTGAAAAAGGATCAAGGGCAACATCGGTAATAATAATTATTTCAGGGACTTCTTTTTTAATCGCTTTCACTGTCCTTTGTACTAAACCATCGGGATTATAACTTTCTGTACCGAAATTATCTTTTTTATCTTCGGCAATCAGAGGGAAAAGAGCGATGGCATTAATGCCTAAATTATAAGCATTAACCACTTCTTTTAGCAATAAATCGAGGGAATAACGATAACAATCGGGCATAGAAGGAATAGCCACCTTTTGATTTTCTCCCTCCATGATAAAAACAGGATAAATCAAGTCATTAACGGTTAATTCGGTTTCACGAACAAGACGGCGAATCGCTGGAGTATAACGAAGACGACGGGGACGAATCAGCATGATAACGGCGAGTCAAAAATAAAAAGTAAACAGTAAATAGCTAGGTTTGCTCTAGTTTTTTGCTTAGGAAAAAACCGGGGATAGGACAATCAAATAATCCTGATCCCCCTGACTAATTAGTGAAAATCGGGACTATGACGAATCAAACTCATAAACTCTTGACGAGTCTTAGCAGAATCGGCAAAAATACCGCGCACGGCACTCGTAGAAGTCCAAGAACCGGGTTTTTGAACCCCGCGCATTACCATGCACATATGAGTCGCTTCAATCACCACAGCCACCCCTTGAGGTTGCAGTAATCCTTGTAAAGCATCGGCAATTTGTGCGGTTAAACGTTCCTGTACTTGCAGTCGTCTGGCGTACATTTCACAGATGCGGGCAATTTTCGATAAACCGATCACTTTCCCGTTAGGAATATAGGCAACATGAGCGCGGCCGATTATCGGTAAAATATGGTGTTCACAGGAGCTAAAAATATCGATATCTCGGATTAAAACCATCTCGTTAGCCTCCTCGTGAAAAACTGCCCCATTCAGCAATTCATCGAGGGATTGCTGATAACCAGAAGTGAGAAATTTTAGGGCTTTTACTACTCGTTTAGGAGTGTCTCGTAAACCTTCGCGATCGGGGTCTTCTCCTAATCCTAACAGCAGTGTTCGTACCGCTTGCATCATCTCGGCTTCCGATACCGGCGATTTAGGTTCGGTAATCACTTCGGGAAAGTGATTGTAGTCATCATTGTGGAAAATTGCTTTGGACTTAGCTAAGGTCATAGATATTTTTACAGACTCCAATAGTTAATTAATCGGCAAAGTTTTCTGATTTTACCAATTGTCAATAAATACCCTTTGCTAGAGTATTTATTTTTCTGGGCATCTAGACGATAACTAATGAAAGCTATCGGTTTATTTCCTCGTCTCTGGGTTTATCTCCGGTGCGGAAATCTGGAAAAATTGATTTTCCTAGTCACCGAAAAAGTCTTGAGTATCTCCCTAGTTAATTGAGGACAGAGTTCTACTGCATAATTAATTTATTTTGTCAAGTAGTTCATTTGTTTGTTAGTGTGGTTTTCCTAGAATGATAATCGTTATCATTTTAACAAAAAATTTAGATTTACCAACAAAAATTTTGTCGCCAGATAAAATAGTCCCGTTAAGTTATTTAACTTATTTTGAAGACATACAGAGATTTTGCGATTTTATCGCTTATATTCAGCAATATTACTGATTTTTTGGTATTCTTCCTCCGAGTATAAATCCGCCGGAGAAGCAAGGCGATCGAGAAAGAGGATTCCTTCGAGATGATCGTATTCGTGTTGAAAGATGCGCGCGACAAAATCCCTGAAAACTTGACGGATTTCGCGACCCTTGCGATCGCAATAGTCCACCTCGATCCACTGATGACGGGGGACAAAACCGCGTAAATTGGGGACACTGAGACAACCTTCCCAACCCTTGACCATTTCCTCGCTGACCTGCAAAATGCGAGGATTAATCACGGCAGTGGGTGGCATCATCGGAGCGTCCGGATAACGAGGATTGGGGTGAGAAGCA
Organism: Microcystis sp. M165S2; assembly: GCF_020245885.1. Lineage (NCBI taxonomy): Bacteria > Bacillati > Cyanobacteriota > Cyanophyceae > Chroococcales > Microcystaceae > Microcystis > Microcystis sp. M165S2. Next base: position 5,472 of record NZ_JADBTZ010000071.1, read on the forward strand.
ACGATAAACAGACGCAGAGACCGAGCAACTTGGGGCGCGGCGATTCCCACCCCGTGGGCAGCTTGCACGGTGGTAATCAGGGAATCGATCAAATTTTGACAGTCAGAATCGAGAAGATTATCGATCGCTGGTGCTTTTTGCTGTAGAATTGGATTTCCTAATTGGGTGATTGTTAAAACTTGCGTCATCTGTCTAAAGATTAATTGTTTAGCTCTGAAAATCATTTTATCGTCAGCGGAAAAATCTCGCTAAACTGATAAGGTTTCCCTGCAGCATCACTAGATCAACTTTGTTAATCAAAATTAACCGTGGATAGCAGCGCCCAACAACTTTGGCATAATCTCCTAGAGCGTCTAAAATTACTATTAACCCGTCCCGCTTTCGAGACTTGGTTTCAAACAGCGACGGTTAAAGAATGGCAAAACAATCGCTTAGTAATTCAGGCTGCCAATCCCTTTATTCTTAACCATCTTCAGAAAAATTATCTGTCAACAATTGCCGAAGTAGTACAGGATATCGTCGGTTATCCCGTCGAGATTCAACTAACGGCACAACAGGGCGATTCGATCGCTATTTTCCAGCCTGACACTAGCTTAGAATCAGAATTATCCCCCGGTAATCAACTTAACCCTAAATATAATTTTTCCCGTTTTGTTGTCGGGCCAACTAATCGCATGGCCCACGCGGCTGCTTTAGCGGTAGCGGAATTACCCGGACGCGAATTTAACCCGCTTTTTCTTTGTGGTGGAGTGGGATTAGGTAAAACCCATTTAATGCAAGCGATCGGTCATTATCGTCTGGAATTATATCCCCAATCCAGGGTTTCTTATGTATCGACGGAACAATTTACTAATGATTTAATCACTGCTATCCGTCAAGATAGTATGGAAAGTTTTCGTAATCATTATCGCCATGCGGATATATTATTAGTGGATGATCTGCAATTTATTGAAGGAAAAGAATACACTCAAGAAGAATTTTTTCATACCTTTAATACCCTGCACGAAGCGGGAAAACAGGTGGTTTTAGCCTCCGATCGCCTCCCCAAACAGATTCCCAGTTTACAGGATCGTTTAATTTCTCGCTTTTCTATGGGATTAGTCGCCGATATCCAAGCACCGGATATCGAAACTCGCATGGCAATTTTACAAAAAAAGGCCGAGTACGAAAATCTGCGTCTCCCAAGAGAAGTTATCGAATATATTGCCGTTAATTATACTTCTAATATTCGCGAATTAGAGGGGGCATTAATCCGGGCTACTACTTATATTTCTATCTCTGGATTGCCGATGACGGTAGAAAATATCGCGCCGGTTTTAAATCCACCAATGGCCAAAATTGCCACTTCTCCTGAGATTATTATGGCGGTAGTAGCAGAAAAATTTCAACTCTCGATCGCCGATCTAAAAGGAAATTCCCGCCGACGAGAAATTAGTTTTGCCCGACAGATTGGGATGTATTTGATGCGTCAACACACGGATTTAAGCTTACCGCGCATTGGCGAAGAATTTGGCGGTAAAGATCACACCACTGTTATTTATAGCTGTGATAAAATCAACCTTTCCCAACATCAAGATCGACAATTACAAGAAATCTTAGCCCAACTAATCGAGCGAATTAACTCCCTTAGTCGCAATCAGTAGTCGGGAAGTGGGGTTTTTCAGTGATCAGTGATCAGTAAACATTGAAAAGACACTAGGAAACTGCTATTTAATACTGCTCACCTAAAACTCACATCTGATAACTGATAACTGATAACTGAGATTAACTACAGGAGAATAAACTGGCAATTGTAGCCAGGAGACGAGAGGTCATGGGTAAACTATCGATCACCATAGCTGTACATAATAACATCATGTAAAGAATGGAATATTTAAACAGCGATCGAGCGATGTCCCGATCAAAAGGATTCTGTTTTAACCGCCAAGCTTTTTTCAGGAAAACAAACCCTAAAATTAAAGCCACTACACCATAGACCACACCACAGGCAGCCAAGGGATAAATCAGGAGGAAAGTGAAAGGAACAACGATTAAAGTATAGAGCCAAATCTGCTCGCTAGTGGCTTGTTCTCCTTTAACTACGGGCATCATCGGGATATCCACTTCTGCATAATCATCCTTGATCATTAAAGCCAAAGCCCAAAAATGGGGAGGAGTCCAAAGGAAAATAATTGCGAATAAAATCCAAGGAATCCAACCGAGATCGCCCGTTACTGCCGCCCAACCCACTAGGGGAGGAATCGAGCCAGCCGCGCCACCGATAACAATATTTTGGATACTATGACGCTTGAGCAGATGGGTATAAATCAGCATATAAAATGCGATACCGGTCATTGCTAAAAATCCGCTCAAAGTATTGACAAAAAAGACAAAAAGTGCTAGGGAAAGGGAGGCTAAAACGAAGGCAAAAATGAGGGCGTGGAGGGGTTGCACGCGGCCGGAGGGAATGGGACGGGCGCGGGTGCGAAGCATGGTGTGATCGATGTCGCGATCATAGATACAGTTTAAGGTTTGAGCGGCGGCGGCGGCGAGAGTGCCACCGAGGAGGGTAAGAAAGAGTAAGAGAGGGGAAACCTGACCTTTAGAGGCGATTTCCATAGAAGCGGCCGTGGTAATCAGCAGTAGAGGAATAATTCGGGGTTTAGTGAGTTGATAATAACTTTTAGCGACTTGTAAAAAATTATCGTGGTGGCGAAGGGCTTGAGTTCCAGTCATCGTGATTAAATCCTTAGAGATGGCTTATAGGTGCGAAATAACGATCGCGAAGGGCAAAAGTGGTAAAAGCGACGAGGGTTCCCACCAATAGCGCACCGATGCTGTGGTGGGTAATGGTTAAGGGTTCCACCTGTAGATGCAGTTTCAGGGTGGCAACGCCTAAAAACACCTGTAGGGCGACTAATCCCCCGGCGCTAAAAGCTAGTTTTTTGAGGAGAGGATGGATAGCGGCAATTCGCCAAGCGAAGAAAACTAGGGTTAACACCGAGATAGTGGCGGGAAAAACCCCGATAATGTGGCTATTCATCACGGTGCAGAGTTGGGAAACCGTTAAACACTGATGGGCAGCCCAACGGGAACCGACGAGACCGCCGAGGAGACATTGCAGATAAACTAGACCGGTGGCGACCATTCCGAGCCAAGTTAGTTTCCCGACTGTACCTGTGGGACGGTAGGGAGTCAGACAGATAGCAATGACGATTAGGGTAGCAAAAAAGAGCAAAGCTGTGCCTAAATGGGCGGTTACGATGTCAAATCGCAGTAATTGGGTCACGGTTAATCCTCCCAGGACTCCTTGCAGGAGAATTAAAGCTAAAGCAGCGATCGCAGAGGGGAACAGCCAAGGGGGAAGATGGCGACGATACCACCAAGACAGACCGACGAGAGCGAGCGTACTAAACCCGATCAAAGAGGCATCGAGACGATGAAACCACTCCAGAAATACCTGTAGATTCATCTGCTGACTGGGAATCCATTGACCGTAACACAGAGGCCAATCGGGACAAGCTAAACCGGCGTTCATAACTCTGGTGGCAGCACCCACCACCATCAGGGCGAAAGTAGCGATCGCAATTTTCCAGACTAAGCGGCGCATCCACACCTGAATATTGCCGGTTTCTCTTAGGGGTGTCGGGTTAAAAACAGATTCGGTCATCGGTTTGCCTGTTCTCAAGGAGTCTGTCATCAAAGATCATGGCTTTGTTTGCCAGTTAGTTATCACTGTGAATGAGTTTTTTTACGACCGGTAAAACCTTTTAGATATTCTTTAGATTTCTGGCCATTTCCGTTACATTTGTTTACATAAACTCAGAATAAAATATAAAAATTAGTGATTTTAAATACTTTCCCTGAAAACGATCCCAAAGAAAAGATAAAATTCTCAGAAGATGCTGGTTAAATTTCCCATCTATAGGGGAATCATGTTTTAGCCTTGAATAAGTAGGCACTATTGAAAATATTGAAAAGACCGTGAAAATTCCCAGCAGTATCCTGACCCTTGTACTCGGGATCGCCTTGACCTTAATTAGTCTCTGGTATGGCCAAAATCATGGCTTAATGCCCGTGGCCGCTTCCGAAGATGCCAAGGAAATAGATAGTATCTTTAATCTGATGATGACCATCGCCACGGGACTATTTTTAATAGTTGAAGGCGTGATCGTTTATATAGTGATTCGCTTTCGTCGCCAACCGGGGGATCAAACCGACGGGCCGGCAGTGGAGGGCAATGTCCCCCTAGAAATCTTCTGGACAGCCATCCCGACGGTAATCGTCTTTATCCTTGCCGTCTATAGCTTCGAGATTTATAACAATATCGGCGGTCTCGATCCCTTGATTTCCAAGGGTGACAAAGGAGAAATCGCCCACCACGGTCATCACCACGGCACGATGATAGCCCTGAGCGGCGATCGCAGAGTAGCCCTAGGTATCGGCAATTCCTACGATGGTGAAGGAGTTCCCCCCCTAGTGGTCAATGTTAAAGGTATTCAATACGCTTGGATCTTCACCTATCCCGAAACTGGCATTGTTTCCGGGGAACTGCACGCTCCCGTCAATCGCCCCGTGCAACTGAATATGGAAGCGGGAGATGTGATCCATGCTTTCTGGGTTCCCCAATTGCGTCTAAAACAGGACGTTATCCCCGGACAAGAAACGGTGTTATCGTTCACATCCAATCAAATTGGTCAATATCCGATCATTTGTGCGGAACTTTGCGGGGCCTATCACGGCGGCATGAAATCTAGCTTTGTGGTTCACTCCCAAGCAGATTACGACAAATGGGTGCAGGATAACACAATCGCTGAAGTTGACAGCGATCAAACCGTAGCCATGACCGCTAAAGATCGCTCTGATAGTCAATATTTGACCCCCTACACCGAAGAAATGGGCATCGACGCTGAAATCCTCGCCCAAGTTCCCCATCAGCACCAAATGTAATTTTTCTTGTCATCTAAAATCTTGGCATTATGACAGCATCAACGGAAATAACCACCCCAGCAACCGTTCCCGAGGTGATCCATCACCGCAAGTGGACAGATTACTTTACTTTCTGCACCGATCATAAAGTCATCGGCATTCAATATCTGGTGACTGCCTTTCTTTTCTTCTTTATTGGCGGTGCTTTCGCGGAAGTGCTGCGGACAGAATTAGCCACTCCCGACCCCGATTTCGTCTCCCCAGAACTATATAACCAATTTATGACCATGCACGGAACGATCATGATCTTTCTTTGGATCGTTCCGGTTGGGGCAGGTTTTGCCAATTATCTCATTCCCCTGATGATTGGGGCCGAAGATATGGCTTTTCCTCGTCTTAACGCTGTGGCTTTCTGGCTTAATCCCCCCGGCGGGCTGCTATTATTATCCAGTTTCTTTGTCGGCGCTCCCCAGTCCGGTTGGACTTCCTACCCACCTTTAAGCTTAATTAGCGGCAAATGGGGGGAAGAATTGTGGATTTTGAGCCTTTTATTGATCGGGACTTCTTCGATTTTAGGCTCGATTAATTTCATCACCACGATCCTGAAAATGCGGATTCCTGAGATGGATTTGTACAGTATGCCGCTATTTTGTTGGGCAATGCTGGCTACCTCGACTCTGGTACTGCTTTCCACCCCCGTTCTCGCTTCTGCTCTCGTTCTCTTGTCCTTTGATTTAATCGCCGGCACGAGCTTTTTTAACCCCGCCGGCGGCGGCGATCCGGTGGTTTATCAGCATATGTTCTGGTTTTACTCCCATCCTGCCGTTTATATCATGATCTTGCCCTTTTTCGGCACGATATCGGAGATATTACCGGTTCACGCCCGCAAACCGATTTTTGGTTATCGAGCGATCGCCTATTCCAGTCTTACCATCTGTTTCTTGGGTTTAATCGTTTGGGCCCACCATATGTTCACCAGCGGCACCCCCGGCTGGTTACGGATGTTTTTCATGGCGGCAACTATGTTAATCGCCGTTCCCACTGGCATTAAAATCTTTAGTTGGTGTGCCACTCTTTGGGGGGGTAAACTTAGTCTCAATACGTCTTTGTTATTTGGGATCGGTTTCCTGTCTTCCTTCCTCATCGGTGGTTTGACCGGGATTATGTTGGCTTCCGTTCCCTTCGATATCCACGTCCACGATACCTATTTTGTTGTCGGTCACTTCCATTATGTACTATTTGGTGGTACGGCAATGGCCCTGTTTTCTGCCGTTTACCATTGGTTCCCGAAAATGACCGGACGGATGTATAACGAGACTCTCGGTCGTATCCACTTTGTTCTCACTTTTATCGGTTTGAATTTAACTTTCATGCCGATGCACGAATTGGGATTATTGGGTATGAACCGTCGTATTGCACTGTATGATGTGCAATTTCAGGATTTAAATGTTCTTAGTACCGCAGGAGCTTATATTCTCGGTATATCGAGTATTCCCTTCGCTATTAATATGGTCTGGAGTGCCTTTAAAGGTCAACCCGCCGGTCGTAATCCTTGGCGCGCTTTAACCCTAGAATGGCAAACCTCCTCTCCCCCAATTATCGAGAATTTCGAGGAAATGCCGATTCTTTGGTCCGGCCCCTACGATTACGGTATTGATATGGAGGAATCAGAAGCAGCGGAATCAGTACAAGATATCCTCGCCGAAGTGGGCTCCGAATCCCAATAATCAGTTATCAGTTATCAGTTATCAGTTATCAGTTATCAGATGTGAGTTTTCAGTTCACTGATTACTGTTTACTGTTTACTGATCACTGAAAAAAAGCTCCCCGTCTCCCGTGTAAACTAAGGACATTCAATCATGCAAGGTTCAGCGATCAAAGATTCTCAACTCTCTGTCAATTATCATCAAGAAACGGTGGAACACGGACATCATGGCCACCCAGATCATCGCCTATTCGGTTTGGTTTTGTTTCTAGTGGCGGAAAGTTCCATCTTTTTAGGCTTATTTACCGCTTTCTTGCTCTACCGTACCATGTTACCCGTTTGGCCTCCCGCCGGCACACCAGAATTAGAATTAACCCTACCGACAATTAACACGATTATTCTGGTGTCTAGTAGTTTTGTTATGCACATGGGACAAAAAGCCATTAAACAAAACAATAACGCCGGTTTACAATTTTGGTTCGGTATTACTGCCCTGATGGGAATTATCTTCCTTTGTGGTCAAGGATACGAATATAGTCACGCTGAATTTGGTCTCAAAACTAATGTTTTTACCAGCGCTTTTTATGCCTTAACCGGATTCCACGGTCTCCACGTTACTTTTGGTTTAGTGCTAATTCTATCTGTCCTCTGGCGTTCTCGTCAAAAAGACCACTATTCTAGTCAATCTCATTTTGGTGTGGAAGCGGCAGAATTATACTGGCATTTCGTCGATGTGGTCTGGATTATCCTGTTTTTACTGGTGTATATCTTGAGCTAATTTTTGTTATTTATTCAGAGAAAAGGGCGACCAATTGATCGCCCTTTTTTATATATTTCAATTTACAGAAGTTATCTGATAGGTTATACTTCATTTTTATGAGAAAAGCTTTAACTGATAACCGAGTAACTGATAACTGATCACTGATAATTAACGACGACCGAATAAACTCCAACCTTTGCCACCACTAGCGGCCGGTTCGGCTTTTTCAACGACGGGAGCAACTTCTGCGGGGGTTTCCTCACCAGAAAGATTAGAAAGATCGTAGTTTTCTACTAGGAAAAGAGACGCTTTTTCAATAGTAGAATGATCCCAGAAAAGGGTAGAAGGTAACTCTTGACCAACCCAATCTTCTAGATCACCCACCATCGTTACCGCATCGATCGAATCTAAACCATAACGAGTTAAAGGTTCAGTCACATTAATCGTTTTTGCATTCAAAGATAACTGATCGGCTAACTGTTTAACTAACCAATTTTGTACGAGATTATTAAGATTGGAGTTGGAGTTCATGGGTTTTTTCCTCGGTAGTTTGTGAATGGGCTAATTGAAAAGGCACGATCGAAAAATGTTGATTTTCCCGATATAATTTCAGCAATTCTTGGGCAACATTTTCTATATACACCTCAGATAGAGTGTAAGGCAGCGGCCGGAGAGTTCGCAGTAATCGGTGTAAACTCAACACCAACCATTCCCCCCGGGCAAAAAATTCACCCAAGATGGAACGATTATAAAGCCAAGTGTGTAAACAAGCGGAAGCAGCGTGTAAAGTACAGTATTTCTTGGCAATCTCGAACAATTCGGGTGATTGGTCGTGACCATACTCGAATTTCGATTGACTAATCTGTTCATCGTGAGCATTTAGTTCCTCTAAAACTAAATTACCCAACATCAACAGATTTTCTAATATCTCTGCGTCCACTTCGTCAGAATTTTTCAATCCCTCGAGCATATCAAGGGCAATCTCTAAACCCTGTAGGGAATCATCCATTCCCCGGCCAAATAATTCTAAATTATTGGGTTCAAAGGGAGGAACTGACTTTTCTAGGCTAAAAATCGCCTCTAAACGGGTTTTTAACGCCGACATGGTGCGCGAGTTGCGTTTAGCCCGATATTTGGTTAAAGGACGCAATTGTAGGATTAAAGCATGAAGATTGACGATCGAACTGCCGTCAAACATACTGATAATCGAATTATCCCGCAGTAGCTTCTGGAAGATGCCGAATTCGTGTTCTTCTCGCATATAAAAACGCGATCCCAACACCACATAAACACTATTAACCATCTCCTCCAGACGGACAGTAACAAAATATTTTACCACCGAAGCCCAGACGCTAAACTGTTCGGGGATAATATGAAAACCTCTTGCGGCCGGAATCGTCTCGCAATCACAAATAAGGATGTCAAGGAAAGCATCCACGAGAGTGCGCCGGGGTTGGGGCAAATCCATCACAGTTTTGTGATAAATTACCCGATTAACGGCAAAACTGAGGGTAGTTCTTAAAGCGGTATCGGCTGCCCCGTGGGAAAAAGCAGCGCACAACATCCGGGTAATCTGGAAACCTTTCAGAGCTAATTCTAAACCGTCTCCCTCCTCCCGTAAACGCATGGAATCGGGGACGAAACAATCTTTAAAACCAATGCCACTCATATCGGAGGCGCGCACGCCATGGGTGTATATTTTCGGCAAATTATAGTATTTTTCGGGGTCTAATTGCCGTTTATCTACCATAAATAGGGTTAAACACTTCGGCCCGCCGTTAGCATCGGTTTTCGCCAAAATAAAGGAAACTCCAGAGATAGTCGCCCGGTTAATCGGCCATTTCTCCCCATTGAGAATATAACCTCCTTCCACCTTCGTCGCGGTCAGATCACCATTGATCAGATCGCTACCGTGTTCCTTTTCCGAGTAACCCAGACACATCGCCCCATAGTCATCCATGATAAAACGGGCGAGCTTCTGTTTCTGTTCTGGGGTTCCCGCCATCCAGTTTAAAAACGACCAGAATAGGGTAGTAAAAGCGATGCCGATAGTTTGATCCCGTCGGGAAAGTACCCGCACAAAAGCGACAAATTCCTCAAAAGAGGTGAATTCACCGCCGCAATCCGTGGGAATGTAGTAGTGTTGGAGTTTCCAGTCGTATAACCAGCGAATTTCCTCGTGGGGAAATTCTTCGCTCTCGTCAATTTCGATCACCCGCTTGTAGGATAGAGGGTTATCAGGATTGAGAGGATCGCCTAAGTCTTTTTCCAGTGCTTCAGCAGTCCAGTATTGCTTAAGCTTTTTCATAGTGCCTCTAGGACAGATACAATGTGTTTTTCGTCAATGCCTTCGCTGAGAAGACCCGACCATTCACAAAAATTAATGACCATTCTAGACGTTTTGCTGTAGAGTAGCAACAATTTTTAATTTCGCCTTTACCTTAAATGGGGTAAAATCCGCCTTGGAGCAGTAATTATGCCCAAATTGAGGTGATTAAACCGCCTTAGTTAAGGGGGTGTTAGACCGATGGGGGTGGGATATTAGCATGGGGGAGAGTGCTAGACTGCGGGGAGCGGTTTAATTAATAGTTAGACCGCGAGGTTATCTGTATTATCGATCTTCTGGGAGTCTAGGCAGAAGAGCGATAGTTCAGGGACCGCTATATGAAGCCGTTCCTTGCCAAGGGGATAGGGACGGTGTTGAGAATTAGCCCAATTGCATTCAGTGCATTGGTTTTCAGCATGAATTGACAGGATAACTTTTATGCAAGCCCAACATATCCTTCGACAATGGTTGTGCCTCACTTTTTTGAGCGTAGGTCTTTTAATAACTTCATCTGAGCGCGTTTTAGCACAAAGCAACTTTGATTTCCTCATTGTGGGTGAGTGGGGTGAACGAGGAAAATGCGACTCTGCTAGATTCGTGTTTACGAAAGATGGGCGTATGCAAGCATTATCGAAAAAACGCAACCAATGGATCGTGCATTTTGGTGGCAGTTATGTTCGTACAAGTTCTACATCTTTAACTATAAAGCACAATCAATTCGGAGATACTTTTAGGATTTCACGCTTAACTCCAACAACTTTGACAGGCACATGGTTTATTTCTATCGGTTATGATGAAGCGATTCCTATATCTTGGGAACGTTGTTTTATTAGCCCAGAACCCTATCCAGAAGCATCTTTAGGCGATCTAAATTATTATGTTTTCCGCAACAGGGATTTTGCAAAAAGAAATCCTGGCAAAGAAGCACCAGATTATTACTTAGGATTTGGAGATAAATATCTGAATATATTTGTGAAGGATACATCTCCTACTCTTACTGCAAAAGGACAGCAATTTATCAAAGAAGTAGGTAAAGCTTTACAACAGAAAATAGAAGATAAATTAGTCGCTAATCCTGATGCTTTTGGAGAATTAGAGCTTAATCCCGATTCCTTCCGTAAATTTGCTTATGGAACACATCCAGATGCTTACTGTGAATCAGGCTGGGGA
>NZ_JADBTZ010000072.1:0-10397 GCF_020245885.1 Microcystis sp. M165S2
GATCAAGGGTTGCGCTTGCTTTGGTTTAACCTGAGCGACTTAGTTTTTGCTGCGCTTTTTTCTGGCTTGAGATTTTAGGTTCGACAGCAACTCCTTGATTGTTTTTTGAGTTACCCCTTGACAATCAAGACAGTCGCTACTATCTAAAGTCTCAAGGTCGTTGAGAGCTTCCTGCTTCAATGGGATGCGCTTTCTACCTCGAAAGATAGCCAGTCTTGCCTTCCCGACCCCGGCATCCGTCCTAGTTCCTAAGACCCATACTTTTCCTGGTAACAGGGCCCGCCGAAGCTCGGTTATCGCTTAAGGAATAGTGGTCAAGATCTGTTTATCGGAGCATCGGTTTTTGAGAATTGTCTATGTGTTGGGCATTCATCCCATCGCTAAAAGCGAGGGACTTCTGCTGACACTAAGTTAAATTCTTTTTCCCAAACTAACACCCGCTAAACCAAAGGCTAACAGAGCAAGCAAGGAAGATGGTTCGGGGATTTTGGTTCCTGCAGCAAACTGAATCTCTGAGAAGCCAATACGATTTTGGTTCGCGGGGTCAGTGAACCCCCCAAAGTTACTCAGATTAGTAAATCTAACATGAGTTGCAGCGACTGAGGCAAAACTGAACTGCTGTGCGACCTGGCTGGTAGCTGGGGAACCAGAAGTTCCTTGAGCAAACATACTGGGAGCGCCACTCAGGGTACTCCAAGTTGTTCCACCGTTGTTGGAGTATTCAATCGTCACATTTTTAATTCCCTGACGGGTAAGAGCGGTACTACCACCGCCAAGGTTCCAGAAAGTAAACCCAGATAGATTATAGCTACCATTGAGATTAAAAGTGATAGTACCTGAGGGAATTGTGGTGCCCTCCGTGTTACTTAAAATATTTGACCGCCAAGAATTACCACTCAGCGACTCCCCGTGAACTCCCGTCAGACTCGGAGTGTTACCGGGCAGCCCCTGGCCGTTGACGGCATTGATTAGAGCCCACTGAGTTGATATGTTGTTCGTTGAGGCAGTGACTCCAGGAATTAGAGTAGCGGCTTGGGCGTTTTGTGTTACACCCAACATTAAGCCAAAAGTGGCAGTGGATAAAACAAGGGTTTTAATAGTGAGTTCCACTGGAAGATCTCCTTAGTTAAAGGCTAGGTACAGTCAAAAGGATACAACGTATCCTTCTACATCGTATTTGTTTTTTTTGCCAATGTCCACTACTTTTGATGTAGATTTTTTTACTATTCTATGGTATGGGAATCGGGGGACACGGGGAAAACGCCCATCTGGTGACGCAGTTAGTGGGACTTAGACAAAAAACAAATCGAGAAAAGCCTCAACTCCAATCCCCGCTTGGGATTTACTTCGATCAAGCCCAAAATCGCTGAAACCCAGATATATCAAGGAAAATCATAAATCGAGGTTAACCCTTTGTCCCGTAATGGTTTAAGCCTTTTTTGCTGACCGAAAACGCCTAAGTCCCATTAAAAAAGTCAGAAGCCAGAAATCGGCTGGGGAAGAAATTCTGTCTTCTGCCTTCATAGCGGGCAATCTGCCTACTGATGAGATTCTAGCCTCGTGGTTTTGCTATTGTCCCCATCCGAGAATAAATCATCGCTAAATAGATCATCAAGGGGCAGTTCTTCGTCAGAAGGTAAGGATTCTAGATTAGCCATTTCTTCATTATCCAACATACGAAAGAAATCTAGTTCTTCTTGGTCACTCGCAACAGAAGCAACATTTTGGCGGTTAGATGCAACTGTAGGGGTTTCTTCCGCAAAATAATCGAATAATTCGGGGTTATTGCTGTCATCGGTATCAGCAAATAAGTCATCTAGAAAATTTTGGTTATCAGCGAATTTTTCGGTGTCGGGGGCTAATAAATCAGAGAAAATGGTGTCACTGCTAACGGTTTCTTGAATCTGACCGTAATTACCCGATAATTCTTCTAGACTACCTATAGTTCTCGTTTCTTCCTCTAATGTTAAACTGTTGAGAAATTCTATCTCAGCAGCGGACATCTCCCAGTCAGAGATTGCTTGTTCTTCCATGACGGGAAAATCTTCGCTCTCAGTCATTTCTGGAGAAACTAAGGTTTCTTCTCTGCTGTTTAAACCGTCAAATGTCTCCTCGGAAACTGGTGTTTCTAGGGGCATTTCAGGGGCAAATTCTGGTTCCAATACTAGGGTTTCTTCGGTGATAAAACCATCAAAAGGATTCATCTCACTGCTGAATTCTGATTCTGAAACCGGCGTTTCTAGGGGCGTTTCAGGGGCAAATTCTGGTTCCAATACTAGGGTTTCTTCGGTGATAAAATCATCAAAAGGATTTATTTCTTGGGCACTGGGGCTATCGGGGAAATCATCCCAGGGTTCGACGATTTCAGTGGTTCGATCATCCACTACTGCTTGGCGGGCGTTTTGTAATTCCAACAGTTGGCTTTGATAACCCTGTTCTAGTTGTTGAATTTGCGACTGATAGCCCTTTTCTAATTCTAGAATCTGCTCCTGTTGACTTTGACGCAGGGCTTCCATTTCCCCTTGCTTCCCGTCTATGATCTCTTGTATTTGACTTTGATAGCTTTGGCGCAATTCCTCGATTTTAGCTTCGTATTCCGGTTGAAGTGGCTGAATTTGGGTTTTATCGGCGACTTCCACCGCTTGAGCGGGAGTTGCGCTGGCTATCTCTTGCAAACGTCCTTGGCTATCTTCTAACTCTTTTTGCAATTTAGCAACTTCTTCTCTATAGGTGGCTTCGATATTGCGAATCCGTTCTTCGGAGAGAGCGAGTAGTTTTAACTGTTCTTTGCTGTCTTTTAACTCCGCTTCGGTTTCACCTAAATCCGTCCGAATTTTCGCATATTTCTGTAGTGCTTCCCTGATTTTTCCCTCTTGGAGGGCATATAAAGCCCCACCCCCGATCGCACCTCCACCGACAAAACCGATTAAAATATCGAAGATATTCATTATGGGATTCCTCCTATAGGAAAATTTACTTCTAATATGCCCAATCTCAGAGAATAATTCACAAGGGGCAAATGTGGTCAGTGTTTTCCGCCGCTCTCTATGCCGATTGCTTTTGATTGTGGCAGCAATTATCAGAAAAAGAAAGCAAATATTCAGTTTTTTATCGGCAAATGTTCACCTTTAGGGCAGTTATCTCGATGGTGAGGTACAAAGTCTCTGGTTTTAGGGAGTCGGTTGTCGATGCCAAATCCAGTCATACCTCGTCTTTGTGAGAAACGCCGTCGGTGGTGTTCGGCAAGACATTTCACTGAAGCTGTATTTCCCGATAAGCTTGATAAACGCCGCGCACGTTGTACCAATTGAGAAAAATGCGGGCAATTTCTAGGGCTAATTGCGGTTTACCTCGATCGATCAACCATTGTAACAGAGGGGAGAGGCTGCGTTCATTCAGGGTTCCCCCCAGGGAAAGTAAACCCCACAACAGTCGATGAATCCAAGTCATTTGAATCATCATCCGCACTTCCCAGGTGGGATGTTTTTGATAAAAAAGCACTCCCATTCGTCCCCGTTGAATTTCCTTATCGATGAGATTGGGAATTTGAGCGAGATTAAAGGGGGGATGCCAATGATAACCAACGGCTTCAGGACATTTGATTAATTTTAGTCCTAATTGCTTCAATCTCACCCCTAATTCCAAATCTTCCCAACCGTAGAGTTGAAACTGGGTATCAAATAATCCCGCCGCTAATAACCATTTTTTAGCGATCGCCACGTTGCCCGTGGCAAAATAGGCGGCGGAGAAATCGGTGATTTTATAGGGTTCACTGGTGGGATGCTCGAAGTTACAGGTATTAATGACACTGCCGTAGGTAAATAAGCGATCGCTGCCGAGACTTTCTGCCCCGGCGGTTAAAGCGTCGGCGTGGGCTTGCAAAAAATTTTCTGTCACTACCAGATCGCTATCGATAAAAATAATCGTATCACCACTAGCTTTTTCTACCCCCAGATTCCTAGCGATCGCTGGTCCGCCGTGATCCTGTTGCCACAGTTGCAGATGGGGTAAATTGCCTTTGTGACTTTCTAGCCAAGCGATCGTCGCATCGGTAGAGCCATCATCGACAAGGACTATTTCGTAGTTTTCCACTTTATTATCGGTTAAACGCTGATTTTCTAGGGCTAGTAAACATTTTTTTAAAATTGCTTGGCGATTGTAGGTAGGGATAACAACACTAATCAGCACGGGCATTCGGGGGTCAAGATTACCGTTTCAGCTTACCAAATAACCTCGGTTCCTTGATTAGACCTCCTGCAAAAATCAACAATCTTTATTCAGGAGGCAGTCGGCGGTCGTCAGGTTTTGGGGTTTTGGGGTTTTGGGGTTTTGGGGTTTTAGTTCAATTTCCCCACTTCCCCATCACCCCACTTCCCCACTTCCCCACTTCCCCATCACCCCACTTCCCCATCACCCCAGACCCCACACCCCACACACCCTACACTACACCCCGCCTAAGGAACCCCGGAAGGAGGATTAAGGTCAACTGGGAACATTGATTTGAAAAAATCGGTGATCATGTTATTCTCTGAGTGTGTTGTGTGAGGAAAGGAATCGCCCATGGTAGCTTCTCTATCGTATCAAAATGGACAAAAAGTTCGATCGCATCCCCTGTTATCCTTAACGGGTTTAATCGAATTACCGCCATCCCCCCTGTTTGGCACGGACGGAATTCGCGGCCAAGTGGGAGAATTATTAACTGCCCCCCTAGCACTACAAATCGGATTTTGGGCAGGACAGGTATTTAAAAATCAGGCTGGTGTCACCAAACCGGTGATTATCGGTCAAGATTCGCGTAATTCCAGTGATATGTTAGCCAATGCTATCACTGCTGGGTTAACTTGGGCGGGAATAGAAGTCTGGCAACTGGGATTATGTCCCACTCCCTGCGTCGCCTACTTAACCAGAGAAAGCGAAGCGATGGGGGGGATCATGATTTCTGCCAGTCATAATCCTCCCGAAGACAACGGCATTAAATTTTTTGACAGCAGCGGTTTAAAATTATCCGGCACTTTAGCCGGACAGATAGAAGCGGGTTTAAGGGGCAATTTAGAATTAGCGGATAACTCAGTAAATTGGGGAAAAGCGACTTTTTGTCCCGAATTAATCCAAAAATACTATCAAGCTGTGATTGCTTCCGTCGGGAAGGATATTAACCTATCGGGATTAAAAATAGTTTTGGATCTAGCTTGGGGGGCAGCCGTTAACCTAGCACCTTTAGTATTCCAAACCTTGGGGGCGGAAGTTATCTGCCTACACGATCGAGCCGATGGCGATCGCATTAACGTTAATTGTGGTTCTACCCATTTAGAAAGCTTACAGGCGGCGGTGATTAATCAGCAAGCGGATTTAGGGTTTGCCTTCGATGGCGATGCCGATCGGGTCCTGGCCGTGGATAGTCAAGGTAGAGTAGTAGATGGCGATTATATCCTCTATTTTTGGGGTCGTTCCCTCTTAGAAGCCGGACAGCTACCGGATGGGTTATTAGTAGCAACGGTGATGGCTAATTTAGGTTTTGAACGCGCTTGGCAAAAACTGGGGGGTCAATTATTGCGGACTGCCGTGGGCGATCAGCACGTTCAGGCGCAAATGTGGGAAACTGGAGCCATGCTAGGGGGTGAACAATCCGGTCATATCCTCTGCCATCATTACGGGGTTTCCGGGGATGGAATGCAAACCGCTCTACATTTAGCGGCTTTAGTGCAGAAATCGGCGGTTTCCTTGGCTAACTTAGTCGATCATAGCTTTGTCACCTATCCGCAGATTTTACGCAATGTGCGGGTGGAAGATAGAGAAGTGCGACGTAATTGGCAGCAATGTGAACCTTTGCGGCGAGAAATCCTCAAAGCTGAGACAGCTATGGCAGAAAAAGGCAGAATTTTGGTGCGCGCTTCCGGGACAGAACCCTTAATTCGGGTGATGGTGGAAGCAGAAACCCTAGAATTAGCCAATTTTTGGACAGAAAGGCTAGTGGAAGCGGTGCGAAGCTATCTTTTGTAGTCGATCGAGGGGGACAGGGATTATAATGCCCTTAGCCTAGCGTAGCAAGGGATAATTATGACCGGACTAAGTATCGATCGCCAGAAAAAAAAGCATAAACAGGGCCAAACAAAAGCTGATAGTCCCCCGCTTAACATCAAAGAGAAACTTGCCCTCAAAAAAGAAGAAAGGCAAAAGAAACAAAAGTTAACGGGGTTGATTATTTTTGCCATTTGTGTGGGAATTTTGCTCGGATTACCCCTCAGCTTATTATTTGATGCCAACATAGGAGCTGCAGTAAGTTTAGCCTTGATTTTAGGAGTTTTCTCCTTTAGCTATCCTCGCATGGCTCTTTGGGCATTTATTATCTATGTCCCCTTCACTGGCACTATTATCTATTGGTTGGGAGGTAGTCCCATCCTGCAGATCAGTAAAGATATCTTTTATCTACCCGCTTTAATCGCCTTAGTTTTAGAATGTCGAAAAAAGCAATTACCAATTATTGTCCCCAAACAATTAGGTACAACCCTATTATTAATCTTTGTTTTCTGTGTAGTCTGTTTATTAGCAGTCAATTTACAGAGACAATTTCTGCCTACTTGCGATTCCGTGGCTGGGATGAGTATCTTTAGGGATGGTCGTTTGCGCGCGATTCCCTGTCGGACAAGTGAGACTTTTCTGCAAGGAATATTAGGATTTAAAGTTTTGCTGGGTTATGTCCCCTTGATCTTCTGCACTTATTACTTAATCAAAGACAAACCGACCCTATTATTTTTTAGTCGTCTTTTAGTGACTTTAGTAATTATTTGTTGTGTTCTAGGACTAATGCAATACTGGATGCTGAAAACCGGTCGTTGTGTAGGAACTAGAGGCTACGTGGCTGATACACTATTTAAAGCCACCTTAGATGCAAGGTGTTTGGTTGGTGGGGCATTAGTGTATAGTCCGGAAGTGAATATGATCCGCCTACCAGGTACGTTTGTTTCCCCCTGGCACTGGGCTTGGTTTTTGGTCTCTAGTGCCGTGATTTGTTATGCCAGTGCCTTTAGTGAAATTTCCCAAAAATGGCGACTAGCAGCCCTAGTGGGTTTAACTCTAGTTTTTATTAATGCAGTGGTCTCTGGGCAAAGATTAGCTTTCTTTGCTGTACCGATGATTATTGGTCTGCTGACGATTCTTACAGGACAAATCGCTAACTTAAAAAGATTTTTGCCGATCATTTTTGCCGCCGCTTTACTTCTAGCTATCGGTTTTTCTTTCCTTAACCCGGATTTTGTCCAACAACGCTACGATAGTGCCGTCAGGCGTTGGCAACAGGCTCCCCCCACCGCTTTTATTCAAGAACAGTTGGATTTTGCTATCCGTAATCAGGGCGGTATTTTAGGTCGTGGACTCGGTGTGGCCACAGCTTCTGCTAGGGTTTTCGGTGATATTTCCTTTGTGGAAACCTATCATAGTAAAGTTTTATTCGAGTTGGGATACATTGGTTTTGCCTTGTACATGATATTCATGACCCATCTAGTTTATCTGGCCTTCCGCACCTATCGTTCCCTCAAAGATCCGACTCTGCGAGGTTTTGCCGGTAGTTATTGGGTTTTGCTGCTCTTTGTTGCCTATCTTCCCTATTGGTATGCCCTCGATACGGATCCTGTGGGCGTTTATTACTGGATATTTGCGGGCGTAATTTTTAGATTACCCGTGATCGAAAAACAGGAAAAAGAAGCCAAAATTCTGGCGGGAGAAACCGAAACAAAATCCTCCAAAAAGAGCTTAAATTTTAAACGCAAAGGTGTTTCTTTGGTTTAAAATATGGGTTTTGGGTTTTAGGGGGGTCACTGCGTGCGCGTTGCGGGGGGTTTTAGTTGAAATTCCCCCATCCCCTATCCCCTATCCCCTATCCCCTATCCCCTATCCCCTATCCCCTAATCCCTACCTATCCCCTGCTATGAATTTTCCCTCGATTTCTGTCATCATACCCACCTATCGACGCGAAGATCCTCTTAAAGATACCCTCGATGACCTACTCAAACAAGATTACCCCGATTTTGAGGTATTAGTTATCGACCAGACCGCTACCCACAGCCCCGCCATACAATCCTATCTGGAAAATCTGGCTAATCAGCACAAAATTAGCTGGTATCGGCTGGATTGGGCGAGTTTACCCGGTGCGAGAAATTATGGAGTCCGTCGCGCCCAAGGCGATATCGTTCTTTTTATCGATGATGATGTGCGGCTACCGGATAATTATCTCAAAGCACATAGTGAGAATTTTGTCAAGAACCCTGAGATAGGTGTAGTGGCAGGTCGGGTATTCGATCGCATGAAATTGGGTGACTCCCAAAAAATGGCGACAGATACCGGCAAACCCTACGAAATCGACTTTTTACCCCCCCAAGCCATGGATCCGGGCATTGCTTGGTATTACATCGATCTTGTCCACACCACTAAACCCCAGCAGGTAATCTCGGCCCGGGGCTGTAATATGTCTTTCCGGAAGGATATATTTACGAAATACGGCATTTGGTTCGATGAACGCTTTCGTGGCAGTGCCGTGCGCGAGGAATCGGATTTTTGCTTAAGGTTACGCCGGACTCCCTATCATGTATGGTACAATCCCACCGCTTATCTGGTTCATTTAGGCGAAGAAACCGGCGGCTGTCATGATATTAGCACTCGTTCTTTGAGTTATCAGACGACTTTTTATCATAATCACTTTCTGATGGCCCTGAAAAATCTCACTCCCGCTCAACAATTGCGACTCTACGCTAAATTATTTGATTGTCACGTTCTTGGCAATCCTCCCTGTAATAAGGGTGGTTCCCCGATTAAAATCCTCTCTAGGGGAATTTTTTATAGTTTAGGTTTTCTTGATGCTCTGAAAACTCAAGTAAAGTCCCTCTGGAATGATGGCCAAATTTATACAAAACTAGATCATCTATGAAAATTTTAGTCGCTAGTCATACCTATGTCGTTGATCTCAACTGTGAGAAACTGCGCGCCCTGACAAGATTAAATCCCAATATTGAAGTTACTATTGTTGTTCCCCAACGTTGGCAACCGGGAGGAGTCCAAAATAAAATCATTGAAAGTCAACCGAAAATAGCCGACAATTTCCGAGTCATTCCTATCTCTAATTTTAGCCAGAATAACCAAGCTTTATTAACTTTTGGCACTGATATAATTACTTTATTGCAAAAATTTAGACCTGATATTATTCAAGTGGAACAGGGTTCTAAATCTCTCGCTTATGCTCAATTTATTACTCTGAATCGTCTCTTAAATCTCCAGGCTAAAAATGTATTTTTTACTTGGTGGAATCTTCCCTATACTCCTAAATTTCCCATCTCTTGGTTAGAAGCTTATAACCTGAAAAATACCGATGGTTTAATCGCTGGTAATCAGGACGGTGTAGATGTTTTAAAAGAACGGGGTTACAGGGGTAAATACACCGTTTTACCACAATTAGGCGTGGATGAAGTTCTTTTTTCCCCCAGCAAGCAACCCGATTTAGCCCGATCTTTAGGCATTGAAAACGATGAATTCGTGATTGGTTTTATCGGTCGTTTTGTGGAAGAGAAAGGCATTCTAAAGCTGATTAAAGCTGTAGCTAAATTAACAGGTAAGTGGAAATTATTACTGTTAGGTCGGGGAATCCTGAAAGATAAAATAGTCAGCGAAGCTACAGCCGCAGGAATAAGCGATCGCTTGATGATAGTGGAAAGTGTTCCCCACGATCAAGTAGTTAATTATATTAACCTGATGAACACTTTAGTTTTGCCTTCAGAAATCACCTATCAGGTCAAAACCTTAACGGCCGTCGGTTGGAAAGAACAATTCGGTCATGTCTTAATTGAAGCTATGGCCTGTCAGGTTCCTGTTATTGGTTCTGATTCGGGAGAAATCCCCTTTGTTATTGCTGATACGGGTTTAATTTTTCCCGAAAAAGATGGGGAGGCACTGGCTAAATCTATACA
This sequence comes from Microcystis sp. M165S2, assembly GCF_020245885.1. Taxonomy (NCBI): domain Bacteria; kingdom Bacillati; phylum Cyanobacteriota; class Cyanophyceae; order Chroococcales; family Microcystaceae; genus Microcystis; species Microcystis sp. M165S2. Next base: position 9,954 of record NZ_JADBTZ010000072.1, read on the forward strand.
AACTCTCTTAGATAATCCCAGCTTCGCTCAAGAATTAGGCCAGAGGGGTTATCAGAGAGTAATGACCAATTATACTAATAAAGCCCTCGCTCAAAAACAATTGGATTTCTATCAACAATTACTCCCTCGGTGATGGGGGATAGGGGATGGGGGATGGGGGATGGGGAACAGGAAGAAAAAAGCTGCTCACTGCTCACTGATAACTGGTTTTGACATCCTCGCCGCCGTAAACGGACGGCGATTCCCAAACCTCACGATTTAGGTTTCTGCTTCTTTCCCGAAGGATTTTTCGCACCTGCCGCCCCAGATTTACTCTGTTCTGGTCTTATGGTCGCTCTACAGACTGACACCGCAAGTCCTGCGGCCAAAATGTTTTTACTAGCGTTAATATCTCGGTCATGGTGAGTCCCACAGTCTGGACAGTCCCATTCTCGAACATCTAAC
>NZ_JADBTZ010000073.1:0-23174 GCF_020245885.1 Microcystis sp. M165S2
AGAGATTTAACAGGTGGCAAAATCGCGATCGCCAATCAGTGTTGGACGGGTGTAATTTCAGCTATTCAGTCATTATGAGGGTTATGACATTTTTGGTGGGGGTGCTAAAATCTGCTTCTAGCATCAAAATGAGAATTGCTGCTAACACCCCAACACCCTAACACCCCATCAACCCAACACCCCCCGCAACGCGCACGCAGTGACCACCCCAACACCCTAACACCCCAACACCCTAAAACCCCAACAGCCAATAAGAATATCAAAACTTCCTGACATGAAAATCTTTTGGGGATCAAGGGTTTGGCGATTTTGTCAAGAAATCATGACAAGGCACTTGGTCAAAATCGGAATCTTACTGTTTAATAGGTATTTATAACAAGCGATTCCCTTGATCCCCATCGAGTGGATCTCTCGTTCACACAGCAATCGATGAGTAGTTAGAAGGATTACCCAGATCACTGCTTTTGCAAATGCTCAAAAACATTTGCCGTCGTAACTAATCGGAGAGTGTCAACTCATGGTCCCAGAATACCCACCCTTAGATGAGATGACCTTGCGGCAACTGCGACGAGTTGCCAGTCAATACAGCATCTCTCGTTACAGTCGGATGCGGAAAACGCAATTAATTGAGGCAATTACCCAAGCTATGGGAGTAAGCGGCAATTTTAAATCTACTATTAAAGAGGAAAAACCAGTGGAAGCAGCAAAATTTGAATTAGGTCAAGCTAACCCGATCGAAGATGTACTAGGTTCGGTGGATGATGGTTTAGGAGATCTGCCCGGTGGCTACGGTGAAAATCGCATTACCCTCCTACCTCGCGATCCTCAGTGGGCCTATGCTTACTGGGATATCCCCAACGAATCAAAAGAAGCTCTACGTCGTCAAGGGGGACAACAGTTAGCCCTGCGTCTTTATGATGTCACCGATATAGATCTCAATAGCCAAGGCGCGCATAGCGTCCAAGAATATCTCTGTGATGAATTAGCCCGGGAATGGTATTTACCGGTTCCGGTCAGCGATCGAGATTATGTTATCGATATCGGTTATCGTTGTGCTGATGGTCGTTGGTTAGTTTTGGCCCGTTCTCCTTTAGTGCGGATTCCTCCCGTCTATCCTTCCGACTGGATTGAAGATATCTTTGTCACCGTTAACTGGGAAGAAGAACTGGTGGGCAAAACTGTTTACGAACTCGTTCCCCCCAGCAAACGCTACGGCAGCAGCGCAGGAATCACGGGAACTAGCCCCATCTACGACCAAATTTTCGAGAGTGTCGGCGATATCGAGGCCCTACGGGTGGCCGGTTCCTTGTTTGGTTCCATGCAGCACGTCGCTGGTTCCGTACCAATGTCGGAAGTGATCAGTTCTTATGTATTCCCCTCCGGGGTTGGTATGTGGGCAGTTCCCACGGTATCGGGACTAACCGCTTCCGGTATCGGCATAACTGCTTCCGGTATCGGTATGGGTGCTTCGGAAACCCTACAACGTCCGCGCAAATTCTGGTTAGTTGCCGATGCAGAATTAATCGTCTATGGTGCTACGGAACCCGATGCCACCGTAACTATCGGTGGTCGTCCGATTAAACTCAATTCCGATGGCACTTTCCGCTATCAGATGTCCTTCCAAGACGGTTTAATCGATTATCCGATTATGGCCGTGGCCGCCGATGGTGAACAAAATCGTTCTATCCACATGAAATTTACCCGGGAAACCCCCTCTCGCAATACCAACACTAAAGATGAGGCGGTTCTAGAATGGTTATTCTAGATCGGGTTTTCTAACGTTACCAAAGCCAACCTAATTACTTCCCCCTAGCTGAGATTTAGTTAGGGGATTTTTTTCGAGAAGATAACGGCAAGCTTTCGGGGGTTGCTTGCCGCTATCAACTTCTATTCCCAAATCTGACAGCTTAGATCGCCCGATTTTTGGGAAAGACGCAGATTTTCACCGTAATCGACGGGAACATCAATAACAGTGGGAACCTCTTGCCGGAAAGCCTCCTCTAGTATCGGGATCAAATCCTGAGTAGATTCCACCCGATAGCCTTTTAATCCCATACTTTCAGCAAATTTAACAAAATCGGGATTACCAAACTTAATAAAAGAAGATGTCCCAAAATGGTTAAACTGCTTCCATTCGATTAAACCGTAACCGCCATCATTAAAGATGAGAGTGACGAAGGGAGTTCCCACCCGCAAAGCTGTCTCCAATTCCTGACAATTCATCATAAAACCGCCGTCCCCCGTCACCGCTACAATGCGTTTATCGGGATGAACTAACTTAGCGGCGATCGCACCGGGGATAGCAATACCCATAGCGGCGAAACCGTTAGAAATAATGCAAGTATTGGGACAATCGCAGTGATACTGGCGCGCCATCCACATTTTATGAGCGCCCACGTCACAAATAGCGATATCTTCCGGTCCCATCACCTGACGCAGATCGTAGATCAATTTTTGTGGCTTGATCGGAAAACCCGTATCATTGGCATAAGTTTCGTAATCGGCCCGAATTTCCGTCTTTAATCCCGCGGTGACAGGAGTTGGTTTATTCTGGCGATCGGCCCGTTTGAGGATATCGATGAGAGAATCGGTGATATCACCCACCACTTCCACCACCGGGGCATAACTGCTGTCAATTTCCGCCGGAGTCATGCCGATGTGAATAATCGGTAATTTCCCGTCTGGATTCCATTTTTTCGGGGAATACTCGATTAAATCGTAACCAACAGCGATAATTAAATCACTGCGATCAAAGGCACAACTAATCAAATCCCGTTGCTGTAATCCTACCGCCCAAAGAGCCAGAGGATGGGTATAGGGAATCACCCCCTTACCCATAAAAGTGTTAGCCACAGGGATATTCAAGGCCGTGGCGAATTCCGTTAAAGCCTCACTAGCATTAGCGCGAATTGCCCCATTTCCCGCCAAAATCAAGGGATTTTTCGCTTTAGAAATCACCGCCGCCGCCATGTTCAAAGTCCGATAGGAAGCGTAAACTTTTTCCTGACTATCGAGGGGCAAGGGATGACCATCGGCAGCCATAGCGGCGATATTTTCGGGAAGATCGATATGAACTGCCCCCGGTTTCTCACTTTGGGCGGTTTTAAAGGCTCTCCGTACCACTTCTGGGGTGATACCCGGCCGCACGATTTGTTTATTCCATTTCGTCACCGGGGCGAACATGGCCACCAGATCTAGGTATTGATGGGATTCAATGTGCATCCGATCGGTTCCCACCTGGCCGGTGATGGCCACTAAGGGCGCCCCATCGAGGTTAGCATCGGCTACCCCTGTCATCAGGTTAGTCGCCCCCGGTCCTAAAGTGGAGAGACAAACCCCCGCTTTTCCCGTCAAGCGTCCATAGACATCGGCCATAAAAGCCGCACCCTGTTCGTGACGGGTGGTGATAAATTTGATCGAGGAGTTTTTCAGGGCTTCCAAAACATCGAGGTTTTCTTCCCCGGGTAGCCCAAAAATATACTCGACCCCTTCATTCTCTAGACATTTAACTAGAAGTTCGGCTGTGTTTAATTCCCCCATAATTCCCTCCTGTAGAGCTTACTTCATCAGTAAAGTCTCTAGAGATAGTTCATCCCGGCGGATTGAGGTTGTTGCGCTCAACTCGTCGGGATGATATCAGTAGACTATATGTACCAATGCAGCTGAATAAAATTTTGTTTAAGTCTATCCATATACTATTGTGACTTAGATCTTGACCTTTGGCAGATTATTTATTAGTGAACTAGGAAGTTTTCGTTTTGGGGAGCCGGTCGTCAGGAGACTCCGAGACAGCTTTTATGTATTCTCCCCACACCCCACACCCTACACCCTGCCCCCAGTTTTATGCCGTTAATTCTTCCGCGGCGTGGGCTAGTTGGGCGGCGACTTTGGCTAAATAGGGACGACTTAACCACCAGATAAAGGGGGACAGCCAACCCCGCAGAGTGACAGAATAGGAAATATAACTACCACAGAGGGTTGATTCCACTTGGTAGGTCATTTTCTGTTCCATGCCGGGGATAGCGAGAACTCTTAGGCTGAGGAGTTCACCGGGGCGGACATTTTCCACAAAAACCCGGATAGGAATGGGAGTCAGACGGGTGACAGCTTGATAGATTAACCCCGGTTTAGCGATTAAACCCAAGGGAACATCAGCCTTGGCAATCAAAGGATGCCAAGAGACATCGGCCACATTGATTAATTTTTGCCAGAGGACATCGACGGGGGCAGTACTGACCACCCGATAGGTTTTGTAGAGTGAAAACTTACAGAATAGTCTGCCTTTGGCCGCTACAATCCTTAAGGAAAAATTGAGAATCACCGATTGCCTCCCGCAAAAATAATCTAGGGAATCTTCTATTGTAAAAAATAAATGGCTTTCCGGGAGTGTGCGCTTTTGATAATTTTAAAATATGGCAGTAAGCTCAAGGGGTGACAAAGAGGTTCAAAGGTAGGTGGTATAAAGATTGTAGCCAAATGTCCCCCAAAGAAATAGAGTGGTTATGGCAACCACGGCACTGGTATCTTCTAGTTGAAGACTTAAAAGGTTGCGATACAAAAGGTTCAACAAAGCAGGCGAATCTGGAGTAAGTAACAGAAATCAAAAATTTAACTAATATTATTTAAACTTGCTCATAATCTGTGCTATCATAGTCTTATGAGCAAGTTAACCATATCAGAAGCGGCTAAATTAAAAGGTGTAAGCGTATCAACTTTAAGACGTTGGGAGTCCGAAGGTAAACTAATACCCGAAAGAACCGCTAACGGACATCGGCGTTATACCATTTCTCAGTTGCTTGGAGTAAAAGAGAATCTCTCTTATACTGTTGGCTATTGCCGTGTTTCTAGTCATGACCAAAGAAAGGATTTGGAACATCAAAAAGAAGTTGTCGAACTGTTTTGCGCTCAAAATGGTTGGCAAGTTGAAATCATAGACGACCTAGGTTCGGGACTTAACTACAACAAGAAAGGATTAAAGCGATTAATCAGATTGATTGTTGATAGTAAAGTAGAGAGATTAGTCTTAACTCATAAAGATAGACTACTTAGATTTGGTAGTGAATTAATCTTTAGTCTGTGTGAACACTTTGGAACTGAAGTTGTCATTATCAATCGAACTGAAGACAGTACATTTGAGGAGGATTTAGCACAAGATGTCTTAGAAATTATTACTGTATTTTCTGCTAGGTTGTATGGCTCCAGAAGTCACAAAAATAGAAAAATCGTAGAGGAGTTAAGGGACGTTGCTACTAGGATTCAAGACGGAATTAAAACTGAATAATCAACAACGCTCATTATTATCTCAACACGCAGGAACCGCACGTCATGCTTGGAACTGGGGATTAGCTTTAACCAAGCAAATCTTAGACCACAACAAAGCTAACCCAAATGATAAAATTAAGTTTCCTACTGCTATTGACCTTCACCAATGGTTGGTAGCATTAGTTAAACCTGAAAATCAATGGTATTATGAGGTGTCTAAATGCGCTCCTCAATGAGCGTTAAGAGCTTTATCCAATGCGTGGAAACGATGCTTCAAAAAGATAGCCAAACCACCAAAGTTTAAGAAAAAAGGTAAACCGGATAGTTTTACTCTGGATGGTAGCATTAACGTTGCTCATCAAAAGATAAAAGTTCCTGGGATTGGTTGGTTAAAAACTTACGAGCGATTACCCCATGTATGCCAGCCAAAATCCGTAACTATTAGCCAAAAAGCTAATAGATGGTTTATTAGTTTTAAGATTGATGTTGAACGGCAAAAAACCGATAAATCTATCGACGGAATAGGAGTTAATTTAGGGGTTAAAAACCTAGCCACTCTTTCAACTGGTGAAGTTATCGAAGGAAGTAAAAGCTATCGTAAACACGAGAAAAAGTTAGCTAGACTTCAATACCTGAACCGACATAAAGTCAAAGGATCAAACAATTGGAAAAAAGCTCAGAAGCAAATTGCTAAACTTCATTTTAAGATAGCTAATATCCGTAAGGATACATTGCATAAACTCACCACTTATCTGTCCAAGAACCACGGCAAGATAGTAATTGAGGACTTAAATGTTTCTGGAATGTTAGCTAATCGTAAGTTAGCTAAAGCTGTTCAGGACATGGGATTTTATCAATTCCGAAGACAACTTGACTATAAAACTCAGTTGTATGGAGCGGAGTTAATCCTCGCTGATAGATGGTTTCCCAGTAGCAAAACCTGTTCCAATTTTGGATACAAAAAAGAGTCACTATCTTTAACCGAAAGAGTCTTTGAATGTGAACAATCACTAAAATTAAGAGTTAAATTTGGAAGGTTTCTAGACCGCGTTTTTCCTCAAGTGGGGATGGAAAAATCCCATCCCCATACTTTTCAATTTATCGTTTTTGTTTGAATTGAGAACCGATGCCCAAAAGTCCTAAACCTAATAATCCTAAAATTGCTGAAGGTTCGGGAACCGGTGTGACATTGATGTTATCAAACTGATGAAACGGGGATGCCTGAATCCATTCAACAGATACTAAATTAGTGAAGCTAGAATTAAAGGTAAAAGTTTCTAGGGTACTGAGAATTGCATCGGTAGTAAAAGCTTGGGTAACGGTACTAGAATCGGCTTTTGTTCCTGTAAAATTGACAGTCACACTATCATCACCATTGATGCTAGTTAGTTGAATAGAATTTAAGTCAAATAAGCCTCCGCCATTTTGGGTTAATCTGGTGATTCCATCAATCTCATTATTGAATAAGGCGGTGGAACCGGGGTAACGAGATTCCTGAGTGCCAAAAAATGCAAAGGGCTCAGAAGTAGACAGGCTATCTAGGGTAAAACCGTCTTCGGTATAGGTAAAACCGGCATAATTAACGACTGAGTTATTTTGTTCTAAGCTTTGAAAATCGATAATTACAGCTTGGGCGGCTTGGAAAGGAGCTAGGATAGCTAGAGCTGCCCCTGCTACAAATAAGTAATGCTTACCCCCCCCCCGCACTTTTGATTATTTTTGCTGATAATTGAGTCATTTGTCATACCCTCTTTGGTAAGTTTTCTCCCATTATATTACTATTTTATTTTTCAAAAGACTGGTTGCCCCTGCTACAAATAAGTAATGCTTACCCCCCCCCGCATTTTTGATTATTTTTGTTAATGTTTGGCTCATGGAAACATCTTCTTTGGTAGGGTTTCTTCGATTGTATAGCAAAGACCAAGGTGCTTAGGACAATCCATCGCTGAAACCCTGTTCAGATAAGAGTTTGAAAATTGAAAGCGTCCTAAATAACCCATTATTTGCTATATAATTGTATTTGGCTCTCTTGGATATTGGCTGAAAAATGTTGACAACGTCACATTATGGGCGCAAGCGTTGCGCTCCTACATTACACAATGACCTAAAATACTTTTTAAGCAAGCCTTTATGACCATAAACGATAAAAACTTTTCAACAAACGAGGCGGAATTTTAAAATAATAACCAATAATAACTAATTGATTAACTAAGGTAGTTTTCCAGACTCCTAATTTTTGCCAACGTCTTGCCGAGGTAATCACCGCTGCAGAAACTATGGCTATTTTACCCCTTTTTTTCAATCTTTGTATTAATTCAAAATCTTCCATAATTGGCAACTCAGGAAAACCGCCCAAATCGGCAAAGATTGAGGCTTTTAAAAATATTCCTTGGTCTCCGTAGGGAAGGGAAAGCCAGCGAGAACGCCAATTAACTAATTTTTCCACTAAGCGCAGGGTTTTTTCCTCTCCATCAATTTTTAATTCAAAGGCTGCCGCTACTATCCCAGATTGGGATAAAGTATTGATAATTTGTTCTTGAAATTCATGGGGTAGTAAAGTATCTCCATGCAGAAATAACAAAATATCTCCTTTCGCTATTTTTGCTCCTAAATTCATCTGAAATGCACGACCTTTTCTGGGTGAAATAATTACTTTAGCTCCCAATTGTTCGGCTATTTCTCTAGTTTTATCCGTACTTCCCCCATCGACAACAATAATTTCTACTCCTGCACCTATCTGTTTTAACGTTGCTGCAATTCCTAACTCCTCATTAAGAGTCGGAATGATAATACTAAGATAATTCATCAGGTTTTGCGGTAACTAAAGTCAGAGTATTTAGTGGCAACCATCGGGTAAATTTTCCTACAGATACCGAGGGATTGATTTCGATTTGTAATAACTGTTTTTCCTGTAGAAAAGTTAAACATTCCTGTCAGTTTTCTAGAGTGGCTAAAGCTGGAGTCAAAAGTCGATACCAAATTAGGTTACACTTCATCTTTATGAGAAACGAAACTCTGTTCTAAGATAGGTGGGACAATGCCGAATATTAAAGGAGACGATGGTGCGCTCAAAACCATTTTCAGCAATAGTAAAATTATCGCAGTGGTCGGGCATTCCGAGAAATCGAGCCGCGCCAGTTATCAGGTGGCCAAATTCCTGCAAGCGGTGGGTTATCGAGTCTATCCGGTCAATCCTATGGTCAAGCAAATTGACGGTCAAAGCTGCTATCCTTCTCTAGAGGCTATCCCCGAACCTGTGGATATTGTTAACGTTTTTCGTCAAGGATGCTTGTATCCAGATAGAATATCAGCGTCTATTTGCCTAAAACAAAACCCCACCATGGGTGGGGTTTCGGGTTTAATTTAGGAAATCCTAGAAGGTAAAGGTTCCGCGGAGAGTGCCAATCCACTCGTTACCAGTGCCTTTGAACTGTTCAGGTGCAGAAATCCAGATGACACCGGGGGTGATAGAAATATTGTCGGTGACTTGGTACTTGTAGAACAATTCAACGTGGTAGGGAACGATGTTAGATACTTTTAGCCCCATGTCTCGGAAGCTTAAGTGACCGATGTAGGGCTGCGCACCAGCAAACAGACCTAAGATATTTCCTTCTTTACCTAAGTCGGGGAAGGCAATACCAGCACCGTAGGTCCACACTTCCGCATCACCGAGACCGAGTAAGCGCACGGTGGAGTAGGAACCGAAGGCACTCAAGCTGGCGAAACCAATATCCACTGCACCAGTTAAACCGTAGCTATTGGATACTTTGGCTCCGAAGTTGAAGAAACCGACTTCATCCTGTAGGGTGACGCTATCAGGATTGTTGCCGTTGACGTTGAGCAGGGTATTTAACTGAGTTTGGGAAAGGTTAGCAGCGGAAGTCCCCGTTACACCGAAGGAACCACCGTTACCGAAGATGGCAGTATCGGCACCTTGGTAAGCGTTAACGTAGGTGAAGCCGACGTTGAGGAAGTTAAAGAGGTTAGCGTTAATCTGTGCTAAAGCGGCGTAATCTCCGTTAAAGAGACCATTACCCGGGTTAGGATTGGCCGCAGAACTAGAGCCACCACCACCGGCTAAGTAACCCAAGGATAGGGAGGTCGGACCGACAATGCTTTGGAGGAAGCCTAACTGTAGGCTAACACCCGCCCCAGAACCACCACCGATACGGTAGATGGGGTTTTCGGAAGCGAAGGTAGATAGCGCACCATTACCACCGTCGAAGTCTTCAAAGAAGGGATTAGTGGTGGGAACGAAGTCATTCCAAATACCACCCCAAGCGGCAACATAGGTATTGAAGCGACCAAAATAACCTAAGTCAATCGGGGTATAGTAGGCCAACCAGTCGAGAACCACATTGCTACCGTTACCGGCCGCGGTCCAAGTTTGGAATAGGGAAGGGCTTTGCAGATTATCGAATCTGACGGAAGCGGGATCACCATTTTGTAGTGTGGTGGTCGATTTGTAATCAAATCCGAAGGGAGTGGCACTACCCGCCGCTAAACGAGTTTTCAATACGTCCTGACCGGTGAAGCTCGTGTTTAACAGCAAACGAGCGCGGTATTGCATGGCGGCCTGGGAGGCGGGGCTACCGGCACCGACCGTATCGGTGACAGCGAAGATAACTTCCCCAGCTAATTTGGTGGTGGTGGAGAATTGGTTATTTTCGAGGAAAGACACCCGGCTTTCTAAGTTATCAACTCTAGCTCCCAACGCCGCTAATTCGGCCTGGAACTCATCCATCAAGCGCTTGAGGGCATCTAAGTCTTCCTTGAGGACGTTGACACCATCTTGAATTAAACGCTCCATCACGTTTAAGCAAGCGTTTAAACCAGCCGCAAATTCCCAACGGGTTAAAGCTCGGTCGCCGCGGAAGGTGCGATCGGGATAACCAACAATACAACCGTAGCGCTCCACAAGGCTTCTTAGGGCCTCGAAAGCCCAAGCGGTGGGGGAAACATCCCGCAGTTGGTTAACGCTGGTGACTTGATCGATGGTGTTGCCCTGTACGGGTGCAACTTGACCTTCGTTACCGTACTGTTCGATCTGATTGATTAGTTCGCCAGTTCCTGCAGCGTTGTCCTGAACTTGAGCGATTTCTAGATTGTTAAATTCGGTAGAAACACTGGTAGATTTGGCGGGATCGAAGCTACTAGCATTAGCGGAAGCTACCAGGGTAGCCCCTAAAATCGCTGGGCTAACCAGCAATGATTTCCAGAACATTCTTAACATGATGGTTTTTTCCTCACACCTTATAGGTTGACTACACAGTTTGACGACGCATATAGCCTTGCTATTCTTTTGCTATTATACACAATTTAATTACTTAGGGAAAGATGTGATCTCATTTTTTTTCCCTTGACCAGTTGACAAAGTGGCCACCCTGTCGCTCCTGACGGCACTTAAACAAAAACTAAAGTAGGTTAGAATCCTTACAGAGAGAAAACTTAAGCTCACACAACAGGCTCGTCTAGACGAGTGGGGCCAGGTTCTGTGATTTTGATAACGGCCACTGAACTGGGTTGTTGTCAGGTTAATTGACGATTTCTATGGTGGCACTCTTAATATGGAGTGATGTCTAATGGGCAAAACTTAACGCCGATAAAAACAGAGACAAGACCATGAAAAAAAGAAAGATAGCCAATACACTGCGTAAAGCCTTGCTAGAAGATGGCAAGATGGAACGCGCTCTCTATGAATACGAATTAGAAGAACACATAGACTACTGGTACGAAGGTCTCAAGTCCGACCGTGATCAGTTTGTCTTTGCCGTCACGGAAAACTCCGGTGATGTGGCAATGGTATTGATTACGCCAGGTAAAACTATCTATGTCAATGAGGAGGCCAGAGAGAAACTCTCTGAATTCTGGATAAAAGCTTATAAGCATAATATAAATCAACTCCTTCCCATGATGGCAGAGAATTTGGCCAATGATATTATCTCGGTGACAGGCGTTAAAATGGTGTCCCCAAACCAGAAGCGGCGCTGGGTTAGTTTGCGCCCGTAGAGTTAAAGTGAAGAAAGGCTCCCTTAGGGCAAAATCAGGGCAGGTTTAGACAATACTGACGGGAAACCCTCAAAAACTATCCGCCCTTACCAATTGCTCGGTAAGGGCGGTGTAGCGGGTCATCGGAATCGACACCAGACTGCCGGAAGGAACTCCAGCTAGTCTAAATCTTGTTTAGACGTGGGGTCTAGAGAACAGCCCCGGCGCACAGCCGGCTATTGTCGATTAGGAGACCCATGCTTTTACTACTTTCTACCATCGACATCACCTCCTGTATCCCTTAACGGATTGATTATCAAGTTTATCTGCAATTAGCTTAACGCAGCTATGCGGAAAAAATCAAGGCCGGCAGCTAAAAATTTTTTCGGCAGGCTGAGATTAGCCCCAAAATGTAGGTGCAGATAGGAAGCGTGCAGATTCTTACCTTGCCACCCTTCGGCATTGATAGCACTTTTGGGGAATGCTTGCAGTTGATAAATCGGTGCGTCGCTCACCCCGCTTAATTGGGAGCGATGGAATTCATGACCGCGCACTGGTTGACCTGCTTTGAGCAGGATCGTCTCCTGTTTGGCGATGGCTTGCCGATAACCTAGGGTTAGTTTCGGGGACATTATAGCAGATTGGGGGATTATTTGCAACATGGAATGGTTTTTTTGCTCAAAATCAATTATTTTTTCACATAAATACATTAATCCCCCACATTCGGCGTAGGTGGGCATTCCAGAGGCGATCGCTTTTCTCACCTGAGTTAAGATAGGGGTGTTAGCGGCTAATTCCGGGGCAAAGATTTCGGGAAAACCGCCACCAAAGTACAATCCTTGTAGGTTTTCGGGCAAATTTGCCCCTTGCAAGGGACTCCAAAAGATTAATTCTGCGCCTAAATTGGCTAAAATATCGAGATTATCGGGATAATAAAAGTTAAAAGCCTTATCTCTAGCAATACCAATACGGATAGGGGGAAAAAGCTTATTTTCTCCTGTTGGATTTTTCGGGTTCTCTTGAGGAGAAATAGTGAGTAAAGGCAAGAGAATGTCCCAATTAAAGCAGTTTTGGGCAATAGAAGCCAGTTGATCTTGCAGTTGCCTGATTTCTCCTAGTTCATCCCTGGGAACTAATCCTAGATGGCGATCGGGAATTGTCAGGGAATCTTGACGACGCAAAACCCCGACAATCGGCATATTGATGGATTCTAGGGCGGTTTGCAGTAATTGCAGGTGGCGATCGCTACCAACCCGATTGAGGATAACTCCGGCTAGATGGAGATTTTTGTCTAAAGATTGATAACCGCGGACGATAGCGGCGACAGAGGTAGATAAACGACTACAATCGATAACTAACAGCAGAGGAAGCCCTAAAATACGGGCAATATGGGCGGTACTGGCATAATCGGGAAATTGAGTAGCGCTTAATTGAATACCATCAAATAGCCCCATTACCCCTTCAATCAGAGCATAATCGACATTTTGACAATGTTGGGCAAAACAGGTTTTTACATAGTCTTCAGAAGTTAAAACCGGATCGAGATTGCGACAGGGGCGACCGGTAAAATGAGTATGGAACATGGGATCGATATAATCGGGCCCGACTTTAAAAGATTGCACTCGATCGCCACGACTGATTAAATAGGCCAAAATTGCCAGAGTAATCGTAGTTTTACCGACTCCGCTTCTTTCTCCTGCGATGATCATTATTAGTTGTTTTTTTTCGAGATCGAGCTAGACTTAATTAACCTGTTACACAATCAATGCTCAAGCTTGCCAACGGCTAATAGAGTTAATTTTGGCCGCTAACTGATCCCTGTGTCAATCGACTTTTTTTATTAGCGGTGAAATCAATTTGACCACGTTTATGATCTTTGGCATCATCTCCGGACGACCAGCTACTGTTCTGGCGTTCCGACGTTGCCCAAAACCAGAGACTTCCTACCGCACCATTAAGATAACTGCTAGATTAGCTGACCAATTTTGTTTAGCTGTTAATTTTTGTAAAAAAAACCTCGTCTGTATCCTATTGTACAGCTAGACTAAAAATAGCTAAAAAAAGCAGTTAGATCGGCAAGAGGGAAAAGGTAAAAACCCTGACTGGAAGATGACGGGTAAATACGCAAATAATCCTGAATTACCGCTCTAAAATTGGCTTTACGGACAGCGAGAGACCAGATTAATCAGGGAAATATCGTCAGATAAACTAATCAATATAGCTTCTTAGGTGTCTGGGAGTGAAAAAAGACAGAGAACGGAGTCTTTCTAGTTTCTATAACTGCACTAATCAGAGACCTGGGACTTAGCTCTAAACCGACAACTAAATTATCAGGAGAATTGGGGTTATGCTGACTCTACACACGCTGACCAATGATAGTATCTCTTGTCCCTTGCCCGATCGCGTGGAGAACGTCAATTTCCACTACGAATTAGAAAATCAAATTCATCCCACCTACGGCCTCGAAAACCTAGGCATGAAAAATCTCGGTCGCGTTTATCGCAATCTTTCCGTACCGCAATTAGTCGAACAGGCGATCGAACGTCATGAGGGTGTTTTAGCCGATAATGGGGCTTTAGTGGTGGAAACGGGTAAATATACCGGCCGTTCCCCCAAAGATAAATTCATTGTCAAAGAAGCCAATAGCGAACAGGAAATCGACTGGAATCAGCATAATGCCCCGATTAGTGAGGAAAAATTCCAGCAGTTATACCGAAAAGTCCTCGCCTATGTGCAGGGAAAAGACCTATATATCTTCGATGGTTACGTCGGGGCCGATCCTAATTATCGCTTTGGCGTGCGCGTCGTCACCGAAATCGCCTATCATAACCTCTTTGCCCATCAGTTATTCCTCCGGCCCAGTGCGATCGAACTAGCTGCCCATCAAACTGATTTTACCGTGATTGCCCTGCCGGGGTTACAGGGAGATCCCGAGGATGACGACCTGAACAGCGAAGCCTTTATCGTCCTCAACCTGGCCAAAAAAATCGTTCTCATCGGTGGCACTCGCTACGCTGGCGAAATCAAAAAATCCGTCTTCTCGATGATGAACTACCTGATGACCAAACAAGGGGTTTTACCGATGCACGGTGCCGCTAACATGAATAAACACGGTCATACAGCCCTCTTTTTCGGTCTTTCCGGTACGGGTAAAACCACCCTTTCCGCCGATCCTAAACGCAGCCTGATCGGTGATGATGAACACGGTTGGTCAGAAGACGGCATTTTTAACTTTGAAGGCGGTTGTTATGCTAAAACCATCCGTTTAAGTGCCGAATACGAACCCCAAATCTGGGCGGCGATTCAATTTGGCACTATTCTCGAAAACGTTATCCTTTCCCCCGATAATCGCCTTCCCGACTACGATGATGGACGTTTGACCGAAAACACCCGCGCCGCCTATCCCCTGCGTTATATCCCTAATTGTGCCGTATCTGGCATGGGAACCCACCCGAAAACTATTATCTTCTTAACTGCCGATGCTTTTGGGGTACTGCCACCAATCGCCAAATTAACCACGAAACAGGCGATGTATCATTTCCTCTCCGGTTATACTAGCAAATTAGCGGGAACGGAACGGGGAATCACCGCCCCACAGGTGACTTTTTCCAGTTGTTTCGGTCAATGTTTCTTCCCTCTGTCACCCCTCGTCTATGCCCAAATGTTAGGGGAACGTTTAGAACAACACCCGGAAACCTCCGTTTATCTGATTAATACCGGTTGGTCCGGCGGTCCTTATGGAGTCGGCGATCGCATTTCGATCAAACACACCCGCGCTATGGTTTCCGCTGCTTTAAATGGCGATTTAGAGGAAGTAGTTTTCCATCCTCATCCCATCTTTCAAGTTCTCGTCCCCGAAATTGTCCCCGGAGTTCCCAAAAAAATCCTCGACCCGCGACAAGCATGGCAAGATGGCGAATCCTACGACCTACAGGCGCGAGAATTGGCCCATCGTTTCGTGGAAAATTTCCGTCAATTTACCACTGCCTCCCAAGAAATAATTGCAGCCGGTCCAATTTGGGAATAACAACATCAAGGAATCGGTTATCAACTATCAGTTAAGGTGAGATTTTCTCAGAGTTTGATTGCCGTCGGGTGTATTGGGGCAGCCTAATACACCGGCAATATTGCTATCTATTGCCCATAGCTTGTCCGGCAAGATAACCAGTGGTCCAAGCGCTTTGAAAATTAAATCCCCCCGTGACTCCATCGATATCTAGTACCTCCCCGGCAAAATATAACCCCGGACAGATTTTACTTTCCATAGTTTTAAAATCCACTTCCTGAAGATTCACTCCCCCAGAGGTAACAAATTCCTCCTTAAACACCCCTTTTCCTTTGATTTGATATTCCCCTTGCTGTAATTCAATCATTAATCGATTGAGAGTATTTTTAGATAATTCAGCCCAGGGAGTTTCCGAGTTAACAGTCAAGTAACTTAATAAACTCTGCCAAAGACGCTTGGGTAACTGCTCAAAGGGACAATAATTAAAGAGTTTTCTTTTGGGATATTCACTTTTAGTTTGTAAGATAATTTCTCGCAATTTTTCAGGATGATAATCCTCCAACCAATTAATTATTAAAGGCATTCGGTAATGATGCTCGTGAAGTAACCGCGCTCCCCAAGCAGAAAGTTTTAAAATAGCCGGTCCACTAACTCCCCAATGGGTAATTAACAAGGGTCCGATTTGTTCTAATTTGCTTCCCCCAAGACGAACTCGCACTTTATCCACAGTAACCCCTAACAAATCTTTCAGACGAGGATCGGCAATTTGAAAGGTAAATAAAGAAGGGACAGGAGAGATTAGAGAATGACCTAAATCTTGAGCGGTGCGATAACCAAAAGGACTACTTCCCGTCGCAATTAACAGCTTATCTGCCCTAATTTGCTCATCTCTTTTTAATTCAATCAAAAAACTTTCTTCCTGTTTTTTTACCGATTTGACTGGGGAATTTAGCCTTAAATTAACCCTGGCAAAAGTCGCACTTTCCCGCAGACAATTAACAATAGTTTCAGAATTATCGGTGCTGGGAAACATTCGCCCATCCGCTTCTGTTTTGAGTTTTACCCCCCGCAATTCAAACCATTTAATAGTATCTTGGGGTTGAAACCGACTAAAAGCTCCCCGTAGTGCTTTGCCACCGTGAGGATAATAATTAACCAATTGAGAAACATCAAAACAATGATGGGTGACATTACAGCGTCCCCCTCCCGAAATCCGCACTTTCACCAGAGGTTCTTTTGCCGCTTCTAGGATAGTAACGCCAGCTTTTGGGTTAGATTCTGCCGCTTTAATTGCTCCAAAAAATCCCGCTGCCCCGCCGCCAATTACGACTATTTGAGTCATATATCAAGGAAAAAGTAAGTTTAAACCGCCAAAAATCGCTGAATGACTTCTTGACTTAATTCGCTCGTGAAACCGGAAGCAACAATTCCCCCTTTTTGCATGGCGTAATATCGATCAGCTTGGCGGACAAAATGCAGGTGTTGTTCTACTAATAAAACGGCGATTCCTTTGCTGGCAACAATACGCCGTACCGCTGCTTCAATTTCGAGAATAATTGACGGTTGAATTCCTTCCGTGGGTTCATCTAAAATTAATAATTTTGGTTCCCCCACTAAGGCGCGAGCGATGGCTAATTGCTGTTGTTGTCCCCCGCTTAAATCTCCTCCCATCCGCGATAACATGGTTTTTAAAACGGGAAATAAATCAAAGATTTCTTCGGGAATTGTGGCATTTTTTCTTTTTGTCGGTAAAGCTTCTAAACCGAGAATTAAATTCTCTTTTACCGTTAAACGGGGAATAATATCCCTACCCTGCGGCACATAACCCAGTCCTAATCTGGCTCTTTGATCTGAGGTTTTATTAATCAGGTTTTGTTGCTCATAATTAATTACTCCCGCTCGCGGTTTTAAGATACCCATTAGGGTTTTTAATAGGGTAGTTTTACCCACGCCATTACGTCCGATTAAACAGACCATTTCTCCCGCATTAATGTTAAGATCAACATTTCTTAAAATATGACTTTCTCCGTAGTAAACATTGAGATCAGATATGTGTAACATTGTCAACCCTTTTTAACTAATTTTAATTGTTTGACTTTTTATTCTTCCGAGGAACCCAGATAAACTTCAATAACTTTCGGATCATTTTGAATTTGCTCCATATTCCCCTCACATAGAACAGTTCCTTGGTGTAAAACCGTGACTTTGCGGGCAATTTGACGGACGAACTCCATATCGTGTTCAATGACAATAATTGAATGACTTTCCGCTAGATTTAATAACAAATTACCCACGTTTTCCGTTTCCTCATCGGTTAATCCTGCTACGGGTTCATCTACTAGCAGTAAATCTGGTGACTGGGCCACTAATTGGCCAATTTCTAGGCGTTGTTTTTCCCCGTGGGACAGTAAAGAAGCGGGTAAATCAGCTTTAGCAGTTAACCCGATAATTTCCAATAAACCAATAACTTGTCGGCTATCTTCTAGAGGAGGACGACCGAAAAGAGTTGAGAAAACATTTTTATTACGGTTACTAACTAAATCGAGATTTTCTCGCACAGTTAGATTTAAATATACCCTAGGAGTTTGGAATTTGCGACCAATACCCAAACGAGCGATCGCATATTCGGGAATTTTGCGGAGATCTCGACCTTTAAATAATACCCGTCCGATGGTGGGTTGCACTTTCCCCGTAATCACATCTAAAAAAGTGGTTTTTCCCGCACCATTGGGACCGATAATCACCCGCAATTCTCCCGTATCCATACTGAAATTAAGATTATTGAGAGCTTTAAAACCCCCAAAACTAACGGTAAGATTCTCGATTTCTAAGATTTTTCCAGTCATAATTTCTAAGAGGGAGTTGGGAAGTATTTTCAGTGAACAGTGAACAGTGAACAGTAATCAGTGAACTGAAAACTCACATCTGAAAACTGAAAACTGATAACTGATAGCATAAGATCACTTATGCTCTAATTCTTCTTTTTCCAGTTGCACTTCTGGAGCTTCCTCAATACTAGGATAGGTAATCAAAGTTTTGTGGAAACCAAAATGAGTCAGCAAACGTTTAATCCCACCGAGAATACCATCGGGAAGCACTGTCACCACAATTAGGAATAATGCCCCTTGGAAAAATACCCAGACTTCCGGAAATTGTTCGCTTAAAAAAGTTTGGGCCATGCGTACTAATAAAGTACCGATAACTGCCCCCACAAGGGTAGCACGTCCCCCCACAGCCACCCAAATCACCATTTCAATGGAAAAAGCCACATCCATAGATTTAGGAGTGATAATTCCCGTTTGCACGGTATAAAGAGCGCCGGCAACACCAGCAATTGCCCCAGAAATGGCAAAAACTAACACCTTAAACCAAGTAGGATCATAACCGGAAAAACGAACCCGCACCTCATCATCGCGAATGGCGACTAATAAGCGCCCAAATCTGCCCGTAGTTAACCAACGACAGAGGAGATAAATAGCCAGTAAACAGACAATTGTGAGTAAATAAAAGGCCTCTTGAACGGAATCGGAACCCACCAGTAACCCGAAAATTGTTTGGGTATCGGTTTTTAAGCCATTAGTGCCGTTAATTAACTTTTGTTGACCGTTAAAAAAGTTAAAAAATACCAGTAAAGCCGCTTGGGTCAAAATCGAGAAATAAACCCCTTTAATGCGATTGCGGAAGATTAAATAACCTAATAATGCCGCCACGATCGCTGGTACAATAATTAGGGCTAGAATTGTCAAAGGTAGGGAATAAAAAGGTTGCCAAACAAAAGGTAATTCTGTCACCCCGTAGAGAGTAAAAAATTCGGGCATTTGTCCCGGTGGTAACTGAAGATTTAGGTACATGGCAAGAGCGTAACCACCGAGGGCGAAAAAAATGCCATGACCAAGACTTAATAAACCCGTATAACCCCAGATTAAATCTATCCCCAAAGCGACAATAGCGAGGGAAAGAAATCGCCCCAATAAACGCAAGCGGAAAGCCGACAAAGCTAAGGGCAGCAACAGCGCAAAGATGACCACCAATCCAACAATAACAGCGATTTCCGTGATTAACTTTTTCTTTTCCCGTTGTCGGGATTCGTTTCTAGTGATGGTTTCGGTAATCATAATCTATAACTCGGCAGTACGTCCTTTAGGAGGAAAAATTCCCGCAGGTTTGAATTGCAAGAAAGCAATAATTAAAGCAAAAATCATCACTTTTGCCATGCTAGTGGTGGAGAAAAAGGTGAAGAAATCCGTTAGGGGTTTTAGTGCTGCCACGGAACCAAAAATCAGGGCAAAAGTTCCCGAACCAATTAAATAATTAGCCACACCAATCGCCATGGCTGCGATAATAGTTCCTAGGAGATTACCCACTCCTCCCACCACCACTACCATAAAAGTATCAACGATATAATTTTGTCCCACATTTGGACCGACGGAACCCAAGAAACTAATCGCACAACCAGCAACTCCAGCTAATCCCGAACCGAGGGCAAAAGTCAAAGCATCCACTTGATTTGTCGGAATACCTAAACAGGAACTCATCGGGCGATTTTGGGTGACGGCACGAATGCGTAAACCCCAAGAAGATTTATTTAAAAACCAATAGGTTCCTAACAAACAAATGGCAGTTAAAATGATAATAAATAGACGGGTGTAGGGCATTTGAAAACCTGGTAAAGGTAAACCTCCCCGTAACCAAACTGGAGCAGTAACATCGACGTTTCTGGCACTAAACCAGGGTCTAGCGAGAACGGTATTAAAAGATAAAAGATAGCCTAATAATCCAGCGATAGCTAGGGATAAAGGCAGGGTGATACCAATAGCTAAATTGCGAATTCTCTCCCAATCTAAGCGACGACTTAAAACCGTCATTGCCCCAAAAAATAACAGACAGAAAACTATTAAACTAATTATTAATAAACCGTTGACACTTCTGACAAATTGCTGCAGAATTAAGCTGACTCCCCAAGTGGCCAGCAGCGTTTCTAGGGGTCTGCCGTACAGGAACCTAATCACCCCCCTTTCTAATAATAATCCCGCCAATCCTGACACTAAAAAAGCGATCGGTAGGGCAAATAAAACATAAGTATCAAAGAGGGGAGAACCAAAACCTTTAAAGATATTCTGCACCACAAAAGTACTGTAGGCCCCTAACATCATTAACTCACCGTGAGCGAGATTAATCACCCCCATCAGTCCGAAAACAATCGCTAGTCCTAAAGCGGCCAGCAATAGCACAGAACCGATGCTAATACCATTAAATAATCCTTCTAATAATGCTGACACTTTTCGTTATTCCTGTGCATTTTTAAGCTTTAAAAAGTGGGGTGAGCAGTAATGCCCACCTCACTCTCGTTATTGTCTGGAAAAACTCCTAAAACTAGGATTTTTCCATTTTGAACTTACCACCCTTAGCCGGATCAGTCCAGTCACAGGCAAAGCCCTTAGTTTCGGGGACAAATTGGTTCCAGGGTTGCGGATCCACCACCCCCGGAGTTGACCAAATGATGTCAAATAGACCATCATCTCTCACCTGACCAATGCGGACGGTTTTGGAGATGTGATGATTGGGGAACATTTCCACCGGTCCTTCGGGAGCATCGAATTTTTGTCCGATGGCGGCGGCGCGAACTTTGTCGAGATCATCGGCGGTTGCCGCTTTTTCCACCGCTTGCTTCCAGAGATAGACCATGATGTAGGCCGCTTCCATCGGGTCATTGGTCACGCGATCGGGACCGTATTTAGCTCGAAAAGCCGCAACAAATTTCTTGTTAGCGGGGGTATCTACGGTTTGGAAATAGTTCCAACAAGCGTACTGACCGAGGAGATATTCCTTACCAATCTGTTTAACTTCTTCCTCGGCAACACTCACCGACATGACCGGATATTTATTGGGAGTTAAACCGGCCGCTTGCAGTTGTTTAAAGAAAGCCACGTTACTATCACCGTTGAGGGTGTTGAAAATAACGCCGCCATCGGGTAAAGCTTGCTTAATTTTAGTGATAATCGGGGTAACTTCCGTGTTACCTAGGGGTAGATAGTCTTCGCCCACGGTTTCGCCGCCTTTCGCCTTTAACTGCTCTTTAATGATCGTGTTGGCAGTGCGGGGGAAAACGTAGTCGGAACCGACAAGGAAGAATTTTTTCCCTTTGTTTTCCAGCAACCAAGTCACTGCTGGCTCGATCTGCTGGTTGGGGGCAGCGCCAGTGTAGAAGATATTTCTAGAACACTCTTGACCCTCGTACTGGACGGGATACCAGAGCATATGGTTTCTGGATTCAAACACGGGCAAAACCGCCTGACGACTGGCGGAAGTCCAACAACCGAAGACGGTCAAAACTTTGTCCTGATCGATCAGTTTGGTGGCTTTTTCGGTAAAAGTTGGCCAATCAGAAGCGCCATCTTCCACCACTGCCTCGATCTGTTTACCAAGAACACCACCCGCGGCATTGATTTCCTCGATCGCCAGTTTTTCCGCATCGACTACGCTGGTTTCACTGATGGCCATGGTGCCACTGAGGGAGTGCAGAATACCCACCTTAATTGTCTCTCCAGAAGTTGGGGCGGGACTAGCAGCTGGGCTAGGACTGGCCGTGGGGGTTTGGCTTTGATTGCCACCACAAGCTTTTAACAGAATACTGGTTCCCAGAGCGGCAGAACCGTACAGGAGAAATTTACGTCGTCCTAAATTTGACATGATGATCTTGAACTAACCTCGCTGACAATATTAGCTACTTCACACGGATGTTTTTGCTGAGGAGATTTTTGGGAATCTTTCTACGAATATCTGTGTGATATTACGGCTAGGTTAGCAGATTTTTTGTAATTTTCGCTACTTTTTGGATATTTTTTGTAATTTTTGCTACTTTTTCCCAAAAAATTAATGATTTTTATGGAATTTACCTAAGTTTTTTAGCTATCAGGAGTCGGGAGACAGGAGGCAGGAGTCAGGAGACAGGAGACAGGAGGCAGGAGTCGGGAGAATTAAGAATGAATAATATAACGGTTCTCACATCTGTGTGGCACACTTTAACCTTTGCTGATTAAGCTTTTCAGGATTGAGAATGTACCTCTTGTCAACAGGAAACGCTATAATCAATTAAGTGGTCTATTGCAATTTCCATAGTTGTGAGGTACAAAGTCTTAGGTTTTGAGGAGTCAGGAGTTAAGATTTTGGTGTACCTCATGAGATTGGGAAACGCTATATTTACATACTTTATGCGATTTAATCCTTATTTTTGCCGTTTTTGAACCATCAAAAATTAATTACGCAAGAGGTTTATAATAATACAATAGCCTCGCGTGCCTGGAAAAAGTGCCAAAACCGTTTTCTAGTAAGGCTTCCAGTAATATTCAGCCCAACCAAATAATTATCAATCCGAATCTGGCCAAAGCAGCCGGACAGCAAGCAGCGCAAAACCAATGGCCGCTATCGCTTTTAATATCTTAGCGGGGAATAACTGCGCCATACTGCCGCCCGCAAGGACTCCTAAGAAACTGGTGCAGATTAAGGCGGTAATTGAGCCAAAAAAGACAGCTTTAGGTGATTTGGAACTGCCACCGAGAGCGATCGCTACTAATTGACTTTTATCGCCTATTTCTGCCAAAAAAACCGTGATAAATGTCAGTCCGAATAATTGCCAATTCATAAATTAGACCTCTGGTAAAAATCAAAAATTGTCGTGGTTGGTTAGGAGTCAGGAGAATTAGGAATGAAAAATAATCAATTAAATGCTCTATTTAGGGTCTGCTGAAAAAGTTTTTCGGTGGGGGTTGGGGGATGGGGGATGGGTTTTACCGATTTTCAGGTGGTCAACTACCTAATTTTCAGGGAAAAAGTACCTGAATTTTCCCCCTGATCACTCCCATGCCTGGTACTTTTTGATTGACAAAAAGTCTAAAAGTCTTACCCAACAAGGTTTTTA
>NZ_JADBTZ010000074.1:0-3094 GCF_020245885.1 Microcystis sp. M165S2
GAAATAGATAGATGGTTTCCTAGCTCTAAAAGGTGTAGTAATTGCGGGTATATTGCTGAGAAAATGCCGTTAAATGTTCGAGAATGGGATTGTCCAGACTGTGGGACACACCATGACCGAGATATTAACGCCAGTAAAAATATTTTGGCCGCAGGACTTGCGGTGTCAGTCTGTAGAGCGACCATAAGACCAGAACAGAGTAAATCTGGGGCGGCAGGTGCGAAACCCCGCAAGGGAAAGAAGCAGAAACCCAAATCGTGAGGTTTGGGAATCACCGTCCGTTTACGGCGGTGAGGATGTCAATGTGTTATTCTGACTTCCCCGACCGACGACCGACTCGGAGACTCCTAACCCCACCAACAGACTTATTCAGCAAACCCTAATTATAGCGGTTCTCGTATCTGTGAGGTACAGTTTAACCTTTGCTGATTAAGCTTTTCAGGATTGAGAATGTACCTTTTGTTAACAGGAAACGCTATAACTTTGAAAGCACTTTTTAGGGTTGGATGCGTCTGATGACGCATCCTATATTTTCAAAGTTTCTTACATTTTGCTGAGAATACGCTGGACTATATCCATTCCTGTGAAGGCTTGCCAGCTAAAAAGACCTAAAATGACGGCATTAAGGGTAATATGAGTGATTCTGGCCAATTCATTGCCTTTTTGCATTAAAGGTACTAAAGCGGCGCTGATCGAGATTAAACCCACCATCCCTAAACCCGCCAGCAGATGGGGACTGACAAATAATTTACCGTTATTAATATAAGTCACCGCCATACCCCCGATCGTCCCCAACACCATTAAAGCGAGGATTAGGGAGCCAATTTGATAGTGTTTAGTGCGAAAATCCTTGGGCAATAATTCTTTTTTTAGGTCTTTATCTGCTGTCCGCGTCCGTCGCCATTGTAGCCCCGAATAGAGGGCATAGATAGTTAATCCTAATAAAACCCACATTAGAATGGGATGGCCAAATTGTGACCAAGTTTTTACGGCACTGGGAATCTCGAAGTTCATAGTTGTCTGTTCTCATCAAAGATCGCTTCTTAATAAAAATTAACATGAATCGCTCACTCTTCCTTATTTTTCGGGTCAATAGACCTGTCAGACTAGACCAGCAAGATAGCTCACCATCACCACTACTCGCCGCTCCCCGCTCTCCTATAGCTTTTCAACAGGATTTAGTAAGAATAATGCCTGAAGCCGCAAAACTAAGGGTTTCAACCTAGACGCAGTTTAGTGATAATTCTTTGACAATAGAGTTGAATTCCTTGCAGCTTGGCTAGGGAGAATTTCGGTTTAATGGGAAGGATCAGTACAGACATAAAACTCATCCGCAGCAAGCGATAAACAAGGATAGTTAAAGTCGTATGTTTTTCGAGACTGAGAAGATAACTATAGATATTATGAGTTAGTCTTAGATAACCATAGCGACGGGTGATAGAAGATGGTTCATGAATGATTTTAATCTGATTGGTAACAACAACTAAATAGCCTTGATTTGCGTATCTTCGGGAAAAATCAAAGTCTTCGTAGTAGAGAAAGTAATCGGTATCGAAATGGGGACAAGTGGAAAAATTCGAGAAATTAATTAATAAACTGCATCCCGTCACCCAGTCGGGAATTAGATAGGGTTGATCTCGATAGTCTAAGGATTCCTCTACTACGTTAATTGTGCCGATTTTGGCATTAAATTTTCCCCAACCAAACCAGATTTTACCATCCGGTTCGTAAATTTCTGTACCGGCGATGGCAACTTCCGGATATTGCTGAAAAAATTTGCTTGCTTTCTCCAGAGAGTCCGGTAATAAGTAAGCGTCGGGATTAACTAACCAAACGATAGCTTTTCTGTCTTGCTGATAAATCCAATCAAGTCCCAGATTACATCCTTTCCCAAATCCTAAATTTTCCCCCGCTTCAATAATCTTGACTCTTTCAGCTGCTAAAGATTGGATATTTTTATCTTCAATGGAATTGTTAACAATGATGAGAGTAGCAGATAAGTCATCGTTGAGGGAAGCGATTAAACGCTTAATTAATTCCGCGCAATTGTAGTTAACGGTCAATATATAAATCATTACAGATAAAAGGTAGGAGTCACTGGCAATTAACAATTGTTAGAGCATAGCTTTCCCGTGCTAATTACTTTTTCCGAAGACGACAGAGATTAAATTTTTCGATTTTGGTGGGAAAGGGTTGACAACTTTGGAAGTCAATAACGAGATTTTCCTTGGCTAAATCCTCCACTATATCAGGGGATTTTTTATTAAAGTCCGTCTGGAGAATGTAGAGAGATTCTAGGGGAGTATTAGCAATAGATGTCTCGGCATTTTTTCGCATTAAAGTTCCCTCACTGACTCCAGTATTGCCTTTGAGTCTCACAAAACGAGTGGAAGCGGGAAAATAAGGAACGATAAAAGATGTTCCTTCATCTCCCCAGATAACAATCGTGGAATTTTCGTAGGGTTTTAATGCTTGACTATCGATACCAAAATAATTATCTGACCATCCCATTCTCCACCAATCCATCGGTTTAACCGTAGTGACAATTAAGGAAAATATTAGCAAATTTATGATTAATAATGGTTTCCTGCGAGGATAAAGATAGGCAATAATCAAAATAATTAAAATGGGACTGATTAATTCTAATGGCATCAGATAACGATAGATAGAAAATCCCACTAACCAAATAGAGTAAGCGGTCAGATAAAAAGGCAGTAAAAACCCTAAAACTGCACCGTGGGTTAAGTCAGGTTCAGAAGATAGATTGCGCTTAGAAATAGCACGAAAAATAATCACTACTATTAGTAAAATTATCAATAAATAGGTTATAGCTAATCGGCTATCTTGGAAAGGAACCTCAGATACAAGAGTTTGTCTCTGGATAAAATAAACAGGATAAAACAACCATTGCCAGATATCTTTAGGTAAATATTGTATCCCTTTAAAATTGTAGTCGGTTTCAATATAAGGAGATTGAAAGATTTTATTATAGAAGGGAAAAAGAGGATTAGCAAACTTTGTCCACATTAAGATTATCCAATAACCGGCAGTGAGACTAAAACCCACGGTCATTGAAAGAATTGATAGAATTAAA
>NZ_JADBTZ010000075.1:0-4643 GCF_020245885.1 Microcystis sp. M165S2
AAAACAAACTTTTCGCCATAATAAATTAATCCAAATATTAACAAGAAGAAAGGAAATTCCGATAAATAATAAACGAATAACTGGCTTTTTATTAGTGGTTTTAAGGCGACAAATATTTTTAATTCTATAGCTAGTCTCAATTCCAAACCGCTGACGATCCTGAGTTTCGAGAGGGATATGTTGAATTAAACAATCAATTGTTGTTTGTAATGTTTCTGATTCTGTTAGTAGTATTTGGCGGGTTTCGTTAACCAATTTTCAAATTTATTGCTGAAGTTTATTGATTTTATTCTAACATTTTTAGGTTTTTTTTGAGCGATTTTTTCTTTGATTAGTCAATCTAGATATAGATAACTTTTACTTACCATTAGTCGTTGTCTGAGTACATAAATACTAAGAAAATCCCTAATTTTTTAGCCCCTATCATTTAGCGATCGCTATTGGACAAAAACTTTTCCATCTACTGAGATTGACCGTTGAGCGGTGTAGGGGCTTTTTCTGCTCACTCACAAAGAACGCCTTGCTCTCTGGTTTCAGCTTTCCCCTCACGCTTAGCCATTTCTGGATCGCCCTTAACTCATCCCCTCTGAGCGGATGGGTTGTCGATAAGCCCCCTTTAAGCCTCGTGACGTGCAGTTGACGGCTTTCGGTGTCCACCTTCCACCTGGTCTAGACGCAGCCTACAGGCTTCAGAAACCCTCAATCCGTGACGATACATCAACAACACCAGACAGAAATCGCGGGGGGCGTTCCTGCTCCCCTTGATTGCCTCTAGCAGTCTTTCCACCTCACGGCTGGTCAGGTGCTTGCGGTTATTAACTCGATGTTGGAATTGCCTAATCTTGTTCAATCGTTACAGAAGGGCAAACAATTGTCCGAAAACCAATGTGGTTAGTGGAGGTATCGATATCCTCCGGGTGACGAGCGGCGGGACGGTAGCGAGCGCAGTAGTTAGGCGAACAGAGAAAAGAACCCCCTTTAAGTACCTTACGTGGTTTTTGCATTGAGGGTGATAATTTTCGGTTGTAGCTATCTGCTTCTGTTCCACCTCTAGGATTTTTGGGCGTGCAACAAGCTTTTGTGGGGTTTTCTGGATGTTTCTCCCGATACCAATCGGTCGTCCATTCCCAAACATTACCAATCATGTCATAGAGTCCATAGCCATTGGCAGGATAGCAACCAACGGCTTCTGTCCCTGGTGGATGATGTTTTAAATTTTCCCAAGGAAACCTTCCTTGCCAGGTATTTGCCATTACCTTACCGTTGGGCATAAATTCATTACCCCAAGCGAAGTCTGCGCCATCTAATCCGCCTCGTGCTGCTAATTCCCACTGGGCTTCCGTTGGCAGTTCTTTACCTGCCCATTTAGCATAGGCAAGAGCATCTTCATACACAATATGCACAACAGGGAAATTTTCTCGATTTTTAATGGAACTATTGGGACCTTCAGGATGTCGCCAGTCAGCACCAGGGACGTACTGCCACCAACATAAAGTCCGGGGATCGACAGGGCGATCGGGCTTAACAAATACTGCCGATCCGGGTACTAACATTGCGGGATCAGCGCCAGGATAGTCTTCTGCCTTCGGGGGCTTTTCAGCAAAGGTAACGTAGCCTGTTTCTTTGACGAATTTTTGAAATTGTTTGTTAGTCACTAAATAGCGATCCATCCAGAAGCCACTGACGGTTACCCAGTGAGCGGGTGCTTCTTCTGGATATTTTGAGTTGTTGGCTCCCATCTCGAAAGTGCGCTCAGGAATCCAGACCATATCTTTATGGGGAGGTTTACCCGGATGAGAGGGCGGTTTTTTAGATATTTGTGAATTTGAAGTCACTTTGAATAAGAGTAAAGGTTAAAATTACTAGAAGTTAGGCAATGCCCCTATAAACAATGTTTTGGGTAGGGGCAATTGATGAATTGCCCCTAGAGATAGTGTCTATGGGTAAGTCCCTAGATTCAAGATGTTAGTCACGCCACAGCATACCCTGGAATTCTTTCGCAGGATCTACTGATGGTGCGTCGTTTTTGATGGTGACTACGACCTTTTCAAGGATCGCGCCTTCAAACTCGTAGGGGATGTCTTCTGCGTAGTCTTGTGACACAGGCTGGCCCGCATCTCGACCAATATTGAATCCTTCCCCAGATAGGGCAAACTTGGAGGGTTGGGTCAGGAACTGATTGGGGGATACCCACTCTTGTCCCCACTTCGTCCAATCTTCTCCATTACCCAACTCCCATGTCGTCTCTAAATCTGAAACAGGGGTACCTTTGATGGTAATGGACAGTTGAACTTCTCCTAAAGTGCTGTTACCGTACTCGGCTGCATTAAGGCCAGCCTTTGCTCCCTGTAAAGCACTTTTGTTAAATTCAACTTTGAGCTTCACTTCATCATTGGGTGTCAAATTAGCCAGAGCGTCGGTTGGGAGTGGACAACTGACCTTCTGCTCCCGTTGCCCTAGCCAGTTATAGACATAACAAAGCCGGTTATTATGGATATAGAAACTGTGTCCACCAAACCGTCCCCCGTGAGCTAACAGAACCCCTTCCGGAGTGGCTCCATTGGTGAAGAAACCAACGGTTGCCGTAATCGCATAAGACCGACTCCGAAGGTTGGGAGCTACCGCTTCAGGAATTTCGGATCCCCCTGGATAGTAGGTGTAGTCAAATGTTTTACTAGTGTCGTCGCCCTCCTTAAATGGGGGATCTGACAACTGAGGGCGTGGCGTTGAAATGATTTCAGTCGTTGAGCGATCGTCGAGTGGCACGCCGTTATATTTTCCTGCTTGCACGAACCACATATTTTTCAATCGTTCGAGCTGTTGCTCTAAGTCTTTACGCTGATCGTTATGGCGCCTTAAATAATCCTCTGACACCAGGTTTGTGGATTGAGTGGGGTCACTCAATAATCCTAACTTGGCTCCTAGCGTCGTGTTAGAACCATCCATACAGTAGAGTTCCCAGGTATCTAACTCAAAGTTACCCCAATTAGAAGGTGTGGGAGCATGAACAGTACAAGCGTGCCAGCCTTTATACCAAACTGCCCGGGTTCCCAGCATGGAATAAAACTGAGTCTCTCGTACTTTCTTCGAGTTACCATTCTCGTCTTTGGGTTTGAGATGATCATTTTTGTAAGGAAATTGATACTTAGGTTGACCATACTTACGATCAAACGTATATTTGAAGCTGATGCCCTCAATCGGGTTTTGGGTATAGCCTTTGACGACTGCTGGGGGTTCTATGTTGACCATTTCGTAAAGGGTTGGCACCAGATCAACCGCATGAATATACTGTTTACGGTATTCGTATGTGTCTTCATCCGTTGTTTTTTCAATGCCGGGTCCGCACATCATAAAGGGAGTGGCTGCACCACCTTCATAGCCAGACCAACGTTTCCAGTATTTGAAAGGGGTATCAAAAGCCCATGCCCAACCGGAGGGGTAGTGATTGTAGGTTTTTTCTGTGCCTAGAGCCTGGAGCAAAGCAAAGTTTTTGTCAAAATTGTCTTCAACGCCATTGAAAAATAGGTTTTCGTTGACTGAGCCATTAGGACCTCCCTCGGCACTGGCACCATTATCCGCTACCGCAATGATAATCGTGTTGTCCATTTGCCCTGTTTTTTCGAGAAAGTCTAGCAAACGACCAATTTGTTCATCGGTGTAGGTGGAGAAAGCGGCATAAATTTCTGCCATACGGATAAACAGAGCCTTCTCTTTTTGGTCCAAATCATCCCAAGGTCTTACATAATCGGTGGAAGGCCAAGCTTTTCCTGGAGGTACTCCAATGATATCGTCCACAGTAAGCTCACCGTCATAGTTCTTATCAAGTACACCCTCATTATGAGGATTGATCGTCGCGGGGGAGAAGTCGCCTTCAAAGATTCCCAACGCTTTCATGTTGGCGAGAACCTCTTTGCGGTACTCTTCATAGCCATCTTTAAAGACGCTAGTCTCAATAAAGGAGGTATCCTCTGGATTATTTTTATCTCCTAAAGTTGTGTTGTACTCATACTTTAAGATCATCTCGGGCCAGATTTGATGGGGGGCATGATTCGCGCCAGGAGAGAAGTACATCATCCAAGGTTTTTTAGGGGCGATCGCGGTTGTATCTTGGATAAAAGAAATTGCCTTATCTACCAAGTCTTTCGAGAGATGATAGCCGTTCTCCGTGTCGTCCAAATCGGGTCCATAGGGAGGCTCAATTAGATGATTGTCATAGACGAGATCGGGATACCATTGATCCGTTTCTCCCCCTAGAAATCCATAATAGCGTTCAAACCCACGACCCAGAGGCCAATTTCGCTTGCTTGCCGCCATATTTGCTTCTTCTTGTGGTACTAAATGCCATTTACCCAGAGCGAAGGTATTCCAGCCCCGTTCACCTAATACGGCTGGAATCATGGCATTTTCAAAGGGGATGCGACCATTACTTCCCGGAAAACCCGTGGTGGCTTCTTCAATACAAGACATCCCGTTACTGGTGGCATTGCGTCCATTTAAAAGAGTTGACATCCTCACCGCCGTAAACGGACGGCGATTCCCAAACCTCACGATTTAGGTTTCTGCTTCTTTCCCTTGCGGGGTTTCGCACCTGCCTTAACAGATTTACTCTGTTCTGGTCTTATGGTCGCTCTACAGACTGACAC
>NZ_JADBTZ010000076.1:0-5569 GCF_020245885.1 Microcystis sp. M165S2
GGTCATCAAATCTTATTGAGATATGCCAACGTCCAGAAGGATGTAATCTGACTGTTACTGTGCTTGGTTCACAAGCTTCTGGGATTTGTCTTGACCATCGAATAGGTAAAGGTTCTGTGCATTTAGCTAAATAGATTTGTCTGTCTTTGAACTTAAAAGCAGATTTGCTAAATTCGGCACTTCCTCCTTGATGTTTTTTCTTAAAGTTAGGATACTTAGTACGACCAGCAAAGAAGTTAGTAAAAGCTGTTTGTAAATGTCTTAACCCTTGTTGTAAAGGTACACAACTAACTTCATTGAGAAAGTCTAATTCTTCTTGTTTTTTCCAATCGGTTAGCATTGAAGAAGTTTGAGCGTAGCCTACTCTTTCTTGCTTTTCGGACCATGCTTGTGTTCTGACATGGAGAGCTTTATTGTAAACTAATCTTACACAGCCCAAAGTGCGCCGCAATAGCGACTCTTGTTCGGGTGTGGGGTAAAATCGGTAAGAATATGCTTTTTCCATGTCTCACATTTTAGCATATATTTCGTAAATGTGCTAATATTTAACGGTAAAGCCGTCGTAGAACGACGGGGTTTCAGACCCAAAATTTTCGATGACTGGAATTATGAGTCAACTCAGTCCCCTACAAGCCGAACAAATCAAGGAAATCGGGACTTATTTACGTCAAAAGCGGGAAGAAAGCTGCCTGAGCATAGACGATATCGCCGCCCTGACGATGATTAGATTATCAATGCTAGAAGCGTTGGAAACGGGGAATTGGGAGAAATTACCAGAATTAATTTATGTCAAGGGATTTATCAAACGCTACGGTGATGCTCTAAAAATTGATGGTAAAGCTTTAGCCGATCGCTTGTCTCCTAGTGCGGAACAATTAGCTCAAGAGGTAACTATCCCGAAAACACTGCCCACAAAAGTTACCCCTCTCCCCAAGGCTGAACCCGCTGCCCCAAAAGTGGAACCGGTGAAACCAGAAAAACCAGCCCCGGAAACTGGCCCCCAACCGGCTAAATCAACCTTTTTCGGGATGTATCTCTGGCTAGGCTTGCTGGCGGGCATATTTTGTGGTATTGGCTATCTTTTCCTCCGTCCCCCTCTCTCTAACGCCCCTGCCGTTGCTCCCTCTCCTTCCCCCGTGGTTTCCCCCGCGCCAGTAGTCCCTCCCGCACCGGTAGCCTCTCCTTCCCCTTCTCCTCAGTCAAAAGTTCCCCTCTCAGCCGAAGTAACTATTGAACAGGCCGCTTGGGTAAGGGTAATTGCCGATGGCAAAAAAGTCCATGAAGGCAATCTCCAACCAGGTACTAAACAAACTTGGACAGCCCAAAAGAGTTTAAATATTCGATCGGGCAATGCTGGTGGTGTTAAAATCTCTCTTAACCAAAAACCGGCCCAATTAATGGGTAAAGCTGGCCAAATTGGCGAAATCACCCTAACTGCACCTCCTCTCAGTGATCAGTAAACAGTAATCAGTAATCAGTGAACTAAAAACTCGCATCTGAAAACTGATCACTGATTAGGCTGCATCATCCCAGATGGGGGTAAGGGTTTGATAATCGTAGCGGGAAGCGTTGGGATGACAGGTGACACAGGTGGTATGACCGATAGGATTAGGTAAATTGACCCTAGGGTGCAAAACTTTTAAATAGGTGGACTGTTCAATTAGGAGGGGAACGAAAGTAGTCTGGGTAAGAGGGCGGGAAGAATAACTGAGATAATCCCAGATAAAACGCTGAGTAATGCCAACAATTGGTTTTAAACGGATACCATAGTGAGAATTAGGATTTTCTAGGATTTTTTTCCAAGTTTGACTGGGTAGGATGCTCGGAGGAATGGCAATATGGCAAGTGGCACAATTTTCTAGATAGGTTTGCTGTCCAATTTGATAACGATTCAGCACTGTATCCGAGGAGGGAGATTGGGCGATCGCTGGTTGTTGAAGTAGCGAAGCCAGTAGAATACCCCCTAGAATACTGAGGAGAAAGAGGATAAGAAAAAAAATCGATTTCACTTGACCGCTGGAAGGCATGACTGGGATGACGAGTAATTGAACACAATTGTGACACTCTCGCCATCACAATGCCAAGCTGTGTGATGGGAGATTCTTGCTTCACAGAAACCTGCTTTTTGAGACGAATCCCAACGAGTCTTACAGTCTCTCCACAAGTTTAAACTCCTGACTGCCCATCAGTATTTGGGAGCTTCTGGTTTATGTGTGGAAACGAGGTCTATACTGATATTTTCTAGTTTCTTCCTCGGCTCGACTGAGCATCGCCGAACGTCAAAATAGCCCTAAAAGTCTTGCTTGATAGGTATTTCATGGTTTCATAGACAAAAATTATAACACAAAGTCGAGAAGAGCCTCTTAACTTTTTTTGTATCAAAATTACTTGAACGGGAGCATTAAAAGGGGAGAATTAATCCCCCCATTAATTTAGACAAAGAAACTATTGACCGCAATAGTGCCGAGCGCCGGTAAAGTACCCGTTAACCCGGTGAGATTAATCACCAAATCATTAGCACTTTGGAAACCCGCCGTACCGTCGTTGATAATTAGGTAAGTAGAAGAACTATTGTCCCGCACTAAAACAGCACTGTTAATTCCGAGAGCTTGATTTCCGGCTGTTGCCCCATTAGCATCGGTAAAGACGTTAGTAACAATGGTGTTAATATTGGTCGTGGTGCTATTTGTTGCCCGGGTAAAAGCGAGAGGGGCATTAATTGCCGCACCAAATTGACAAGGCATTACCCGTGCCATTAAGATTACCAGTACCAGTGAGGACGAGATTTTCCACGTTGTCAGGAAGGGTATAGGAAATGGAAACTCGCAGTGAAACACCTCGTGAAACTTGGCTGCAACCGATTGTCGCTCTTCTGGGAGAAGGGGAATTCGCCGAGGCTTATGCTTTGGCTGCATACTTTCCTAACACTCGCAACAGACAACTCGTACAACTTGCTGCATTGCTGGGAGAAAATAAGGTGACAGAAGCCAGCGATCTTTTGGGGGGGTTATCTCGTTCATGGATTAGAATGATGATCAAGGAACCCCAAGAGATGTCCGAATCGGTTACTCAAATCCTTGTGGCTGAATTTGCAACTATTCTGAGCCAAGTCGATTTGAACCTTCTTGAAACAGCCTATAAAGCTATTGAGAATCGATATTTCCAGTTGGCTGATTTCTGTATTCAATTTCAACTGCTCACTCATCCAGAAACAAGCTTATCAGTAATCGGTGAGGGACTAAGAAAAACTGAATTTGTTCAAGACATAAACTTAGATGTAAAGGGGGAACCGGCGATTAAGGTTCCCCCCTACAAAATGGCAGGTGGAGAAGCGAATTTAAACAGAATTTACCCGATTAGCAGCGGGATTAACGAGCGTAGCGGGATTAACGAGCGTGGGGGGTTTAATCGGCCGACTAAACCCCGTCGGCCGATTAAACCCCGTCGGCCGCCTAATAGCCTAACAATTGAACGCCACACTCGAATCGAATTCCCATCAGAATGTGTTCTTGAGCAAAAAGCTGAGTTAAAGATTCAGCTAACTGAAGAGATTCCAGAATTTACTCGTGTTCAAGAAAAAATTTTGCTTACAGTAGGACGTAATACTAAGCACGTTAAACTAAGTGTCAAGGTTACTGCTCCAGCATTTGCCATAAGACCTTATCAACGGCAGTTGACTGTTCCAGTGATGGGAGATTCCAATGAAGTAACTTTTACCCTTGTTCCTCTTGAAAGAGGTGAGCAAGTAATTGAGATTGAGTTTTTTAAAGGAGCAACACGAGTTGGATATGTCCTGCTTCCAGCTAATGTAGTTCCCTACTCGTATAATAAAATATCGCCAAAAGTTTTATCAATGGAAGACCCAATTGATGGTCTCAAAAACTTAGAAAGTATGACGGTTAATCCCGATAAACATACACTTAATGTTACTTGGATTGAGCGAGAAAGTAAATTACTCTATACTATCTTCCCAGCGAATCGATTAGGCGAGTGGGAGAAAACAATTCCCAACATTCAGGACAAAATTGAAGATGACTTGCGAAGTTTGAATGCTTTCTTAACAGAAGTAGTACAACAAGGAAACCCCTCTGATGAGCGTTGGGAGAGTATCTGTTTCAATCTTCAGAGTGTTGGATCTAACTTGTTCGAGATGTTAATTCCCTCTGAAGTGGCCAAACAAATGCGAACTTGGAAGATTGGTTCCCCTGTCATTATCTCCTCTAATGAACAGTGGATTCCCTGGGAATTAATGTACGACGGCGAAGATTTTTGGGGAAAGAAGTTTATTATTGCACGCTCTCCTCGCCTCAGGGATAGTCAAGATTTACCAGACAAAAATAGACCTGAAAGTAAGGGAAAAAGACAAATCAAGCGGATTGTCAATATTGTCGGTGGAGATGTACCTTCCTCAGAAGCAGAGCGAGCTACCCATCTATTCTCTAATCTTCTCCCCCCGGAAGCGGTACAATTGTTAGCTAAACAGCCAATTTCGTCCCTTGTAAAAGCTATTCCTGGCACAGATGCCCTTCATTTTACCTGTCACGGACATTTAGAACCGCACCTACTCCAAATTGCTGGCGATAAAAACAAAACCCGAATTGAAAACTTGCTCCCTGAAACCATCCAAAGGCTACCGCTTGAGCCAGGTATTCTTGTGTTTGCTAACGCTTGTGCTTCAACTGTTCCCGTGTTAACCTTTGGAAAATTTAGCAGTTTTGGCTGGAAATTTTATCAGCGTGGTGCAGATGCTTTCATTGGAACTTTAGGAGCCGTACCAGTGAAATATGCTGTCAACTTCGCCGAAATTGTTTACCGTGAATTATTCAACCCAGATGAGAAAATTACTATCGGACAGGCTGTAGCCAAAGCCAAAGAAGTTGCAGCCAACGAAAGAAACTTATTCTGGCTACTGTATTGTATTTATGGCGATCCTGATTTCTCGATTGTACAGCAAAAAAATTCCAAGGAGGAAGACCATGCCAATTAAAGTATATGCCACAGCCGTCGATCCAGCTTCAGTTAGTAGCTTACAAACTGAGGATGAGGAAATCCTGACTACCTTGGGACCGCAAGAGGAAACCGTCGCAGTTCAGTTGCAAGAACTCTTTGAATCTGTCATGGAAGCTCTTTCAAGCAAGGTAGATGTAGAAAGTCAGTTGACTGTTGAAATTAATGGTTCAGTCAGTCTAAAGGCGAAGGGAGAACTCAAATATCTGTTTTTCAACATTGGAGCAGAAACAGGCAATACAAACACGATGAAAGTTACCCTATCTACAACTTTGCAGCCAAAAATACAGAAAACGACGTAGATGTCCACCATCAAAACAAAAAGCCAGAGGTCGGTATCCGGTCTCTCAAAGAAAATGGGTTTCTCAAAGAGTTTCTCAAAGAAACCCGTTTTCTAAATAGAAACCCGTTTTCTAAAGAAGTTCTAGGATTGGATTTTTGCCAAAGACTGCTTAAATTCTGCGAGAGAATTAGCGGTAGCTGCTAATTTAACAATCTCTTGTAATGTAGATAGTACCGAAACTTTATTCAGGTATTGTTCCACATCTAAAGGAACTTCACC
>NZ_JADBTZ010000077.1:0-17638 GCF_020245885.1 Microcystis sp. M165S2
CCTTTTTGTCTCTTATGCAGACTTTCGAGTTCAAGGGTTCAACTCAATCGAGCCATTCACTACCGCCCACTCAGGGGATTCAAACCAATTTTATTTTAACATCAAGCCGTCCTAAAAGGACGGGGCTTTAACCCAAAATTTTGGTAAAGAGTCTAACTTGCCTTCGATTCTTGTTAGAACAGTTTCTAGGGAATCGGTGACGGGGGATTGACTCATCTGAATTTCGGAGATTATTCGATCGCCTAGTGGTATTGTACGCTATTCTTGTAGGTGATACACTCTTTACCAACGTTCTAAAATCAGTCCATCTACATAATTAAAATCAGTATCATCTGTCACCAATACCCAATTATTTTCTATACATTGAGCAGCAATCCATAGATCATTCATGGGTATGGGTCGTCCTTTACGCTTCAAAGCTAACCGAGTTTGAGCATAAACCGAGGCGGTTTCTTTCCCCAATGGTAAAACCTTACAGGCTTCTATAAAATCCAAATAACGAGGTAAATTTTGTAAGGGGCGCGTGGAATTTTCCGCACCAAATAGTAACTCTCCCACCACAACCATTGGTAAAATGATTTCTGGTAGTACCAGCACTCTTTTAGTAACCCCTACGTCTCCATTTAAAAAACGAATTGCCGCAGAAGTATCTAAGGCAATTTCACCACTCATTGACATCTACCTGACGACATTCTGTTTTAATGGCTTGTTGTAGTTCTTTGGCCTCTGAATCGCTTAAAATGCCTGAAAAATTGGCTAGAGGATGACTGTTGCCTGTTGCCTGAACTCGATGTAAAAAATCTAACACGGTTTCTATTAGATCATCAGGTGCTTGTTCGAGTTCTTGAATTAATTGTTGACGATGGTTCATAGACAGTCTGAACGAGTAATACAGTAAATGTAATGGCTACCTTGAATTCTCAATGACGTTCTCAAATTTTGGCGAACTTTTTCCCAGAAATAGATTTTAATTGACTCATCTGAATTTCGGAGATTATTCGATCGCCTAGTAATATTGTAGGCTGATAATCGTTGCCGTTGCCTCTGGATTGGTAATTCTGCCATCTTTCGGGAGTGATAGAATGCGAAGTATCCCCCGCAACAAGGAATTTAGTTTATGAGTCAATCGGGAGAAACCGTCACCTATTCCCTAGAAGCCATCCTGACGCGGATCGAGGGAAAGATCGATCAAATCGATGATCGCCAGACAAAACTAGAGGTAGGACAGGCAAAATTAATCGAGAAAGTCGAGGGAATGGATAAGCGGTTAGAAAGGCTAGAAAACGAACAATCGGGGCTAGTTAGGGATATATCCGATTTAAAAGGGGCGAAATCGCTGATTATCCCCGTAACCGTCGCGATTATTACCGCCATACTCACGGTTTTCCTTCGCTCTTTACCCTCTCCCTAGACGAATCGCGCCCGGCCCAGAAATTGCCAAGTGTAGCGGAACGATCGCCAGCTGGCGGGGGTTAGGGAGATGGGCAGAAATTCCTTTTCCATTCGCCCGCAGGTAAGCTGTTGACTATCTAGGGTTTGCCGAATAAATCTTAAAACCTTGTTAGGTAAGACTTTTAGACCTTTTGGAAATCAACAAGTACCAGGCATGGGAGTGATCAGGGGGAAAATTCAGGTGGTAAAACCCTACACCCCAACCCCCAACCCCCAACCCCCAACCCCTAACACCCAACCCCCAACCCCCACCGAAAAACTTTTTCAGCAAACCCTATCTAAATTACTGGTTAAGACTGTCTATGAGCGCCGGAGTTGGGAGCGGGTCGAGGAAGTTTGAGCATTTGTACTAAACTTTTCAAGACCCGGTTTAAAGGCACTACAGCTTATCTATAGGAGGATTTCGGCAAAACATGAAAATTATCGCCTACACCTATACCAATCCCCTGCTCGATAGTCCCCCCGATGCCTCGATTTGGGTCTATTCTCCCGAACAAGTGTATCAGGATTTTGGCGATCGCTCACAACGACAGCAACTGCTCCGCGATTGTCAAGGGACTCCCCCCCGACTGCTGATCCTGCGTCGTCTAGCAGAATTGGGAGACAATGGCACAGAAGTTAGCAAAATTTTACAATCCTTAGAAGCCCTCGACATAGATATAATTGCCCTAGAAGACCCGGATTATAAGCTTAATTTTGCCAAGATTCTGCAAGAAATCGCAAAAAACGAACTAAGTAACCGTTTAAAAGCAGGTCACGCTCACAATCGTCTGCAAGCTTTGCCTCCCCCCGGAAAAGCCCCCTACGGTTATCGTCGTGGCAAGGAGCGTTATATACTTGATCGCAGTACCGCACCAGTAGTCAAAGACTTTTTTGATCGCTTTTTGATTTCCGCTTCCCTGCGTTCCACGGTGCGCTATCTAGAAAAACGCTACGGCAAAAAGATATCGGTAGCCACTGCCCATAAATGGCTGAATAATCCCGTTTATCGCGGCGATTTGTGCTATCTCGGTCAAGATATTATCCCCGATACCCACACCCCGATTATCTCCCGGGAAGAAGCGGCCCAGATCGATCGCATCCTGAGAAATAATCGCAAATTACCCCCCCGCAGTGCCAGCGCCCCGCGTTCCTTAGCGGGTTTAGTCCTCTGTAGTCAATGTCAATCGGGGATGACGATTACCAAAGTGACGGCGCGAGGAAAAGGCACAGAATACCTCTATTTGCGACCTTTGCAATGTCCCCGGACAAAAAAATGTTCGGCGATCGCTTATGAGAAAATTCTTGATAGCACAATCGAGCGCATTTGTCAAGACCTACCACCGACGATCGCTCAGATATCTTTACCGGATTTAGAGGGGATCAAACGGGGAATGAGCGAGGAAATAGGGCAAAAAAACGATATTTTGTCGCAATTGCCCTCCCTAGAAGCGGCCGGAGTTTTAGATCAAGAAACGGCTAATCTACGGGCCTATAAACTGAAAAACGAGATCGCGCAGATTCAAGGACGTTTAGACCAATTACCCCCCGATAACCTGACTATTATCGCTCGTGCCGTTGCTTTTCCGCAATTTTGGCGAGATTTATCGGAAATCGAGCGCCGTTTTTATTTTCGCGAGTTTATCCGTCACATCGAAATCGAGAGGGAAACGGCTAATAATTGGCATTTACGTTTAATATTCGTTTTTTAACAATCTTGGACAATCTTAAAGTTAGCTAAAAATTGAGGAATGTTTGAGCGATCAATGCTAAGAAAAAGGCAAACAGCGATCGATCTCAACTATGAGCAATAACAAAAGATTAACTAGGTATAAAAAAGGGCGAAAATCCTCCCAGACAAAACCCCACCTTTACGATTACCACTATAACCAACCCGGGACGATGCCGGGGTTAATCACCATCGATGAAAATGCCGTTACTACCGAGATATTTTTAATTAATTATAATTCTCAACAAGCCACTATAGTTAATAATCTCTTACCTCAAGACTGTCTTAAATATTTATCCAATGATTCCATCTCTTGGATCGATATCGTCGGTTTGGGTAATGAAGATAAACTGCAAGAGTTGGGGGAAATTTTTCATTTACATCCCTTAACCCTTGAGGATATAGTCAGTATTCCCCAAAGACCAAAAGTGGAAGAATGCGATAATTATATTTTAATTATAGTGCCAATGGCCATCCTGATCGATCATCAGGGTTTTTTGTTAGAACAAATCAGTTTAATAGTCGGGAAGAATTATATTTTAACCGTGCAGGAAGAAGGACAATACGATTCTTTAGAGGGAGTTAGGGAAAGAATCCGTTTGAATAAAGGTTCCATCCGGCAGCAAAAATCGGGTTATTTAGCCTACTCGATTTGGGATGCAATTATTGACGGTTATTTTCCTGTTTTAGAGTCCTACGGAGAAAGAATCGAGGAGTTAGAAAACGAAATTTTAGCTAGTCCCACGGAACAGACTTTATCAAAAATTTACCAACTACGTCAGGAATTACTCTCCCTGCGACGAGCAATTTGGCCGCAAAGGGACACCCTCAATGCGCTTTTACGGGATGAGTATATTGTCATCGATACAACGATTAAACCCTATCTACGAGACTGTTATGACCATGTAGTACAAATCCTCGATGTTATCGAAAATTACCGGGAATTTGCCAATGGTTTAATGGATTTTTACCTGTCTTCCGTGAGTAATAAAATGAACGAGATTATGAAAACTTTAACGGTAATCTCGACGATTTTTATCCCGCTCACCTTCATTGTCGGTATTTATGGCATGAACTTTAATCCTGATAAATCACCCTATAATATGCCCGAATTAGAATGGTATTGGGGCTATGTGTTCGTCTGGGTGTTGATGCTAACCGTTGCTTTCAGTTTAATCATTTTCTTTTGGCGACGCGGCTGGTTTAAGAACCTATCGACAGTGAAGAAAAGATAAACTGTTAAGCAGATTAGACAGACCGGATTACCTTGCCGGCATCTAGCAAGAGAAAATGGCTATTGCAGAGAAATTAATAGTTTAGTGTCTACGGTATTTTTTAACACTTTCAGTTGATGGCTTCTCATTTTGTCCAACCAACTATAGTGCTGGCTGTGACATTGATAGACGATATCGATGTCACCAATCTCTGACTTAACCTGAGCCAAGTAGTTTTCTAGTTCGCTAATTTTCATAACCAATCTCGCTTGCGCTGAAGGACATCAACCCTAAACCAAGAATTATCGCTAAAGGATAGGGGTGACTACAGTTATTATTATAGGCCGATCATAATTCCTAAAAAAGTTCTTATCTAGGGTTTGCTGAAAAAGCTTTTCCTGGGGGCAGGGTGTGGGGTGTGGGGTGTGGGGTGTGGGGTGTGGGGTTTTACCCAACAAGGTTTTTAGATTTATTCAGCAAACCCTAGGTAAAGGGGCTAATTTACCGAAGCAGGGCCGCAGTAATGCCCAAGCAATGTCGATAATCGCAACAAGTCAAGAGATAAAAAATTCTCGATATTGTCTTTCACTTCGCCCAGCTTCAATAATTAATTCTTTTTTCATTACTTTTTAGGTTCTGGGGGTTGCTGTTTGGAAGCTGCCGCAATCGCTTGATTTAAGCGAGTTAATTCTTCTTTAAACTTCGGTTCTTGGGGATAATTTTTGACTAATTTTTCTAGGATACTTTTAGCTCCAGAAACATCTTGAGTTTGTAATCTTGTTCCATAAAGAACTAGCATAACTTCCAGATTGTCGGGATATTTTTGATATAACTTTTCTAAAGGTTCTCTGGCTCCGATAAAATCTTTTAACTGTAAGCGAGCTTGGGCCAGTCCTTGCAAAGCAGTGGGGTTATCCGGTTCGCGTTCGAGAATTTTCTCGTAACCTTTGACCATTTCTGCTAATTTTTCGGGAGGAATAGTTGCCTCTTGCCCAGGTTGAT
Source organism: Microcystis sp. M165S2 (assembly GCF_020245885.1). Lineage (NCBI taxonomy): Bacteria > Bacillati > Cyanobacteriota > Cyanophyceae > Chroococcales > Microcystaceae > Microcystis > Microcystis sp. M165S2. The sequence continues at coordinate 5,377 of NZ_JADBTZ010000077.1, forward strand.
TGCCTTGGGGGGAATTAGAATTATTATTTTTCCATAAACCTAAAGTTGGCACCACCATTAAAGCCAGAAATACTAAACCAGAGGAAACAATTAAGACTCGTTTGAGCGTATCGTTATTTTTTTTTGGCATACTTTTTAAAGATTAGAGATAAGATTAATTGGTAGTAACTCGATGAAATTCGTGACCCCAAAGATTATAAGCCCAAATTCCCAAGCCAAAACTACCTAAGCAGAGGATGGTGAGCATCAGGAAAACTTGCCACCTATTGTAACCTGCTTCCTGAATTTCTAGACGACCAAGGATAGCAGCAGCTAACAGGATTAAAACTCGACTAAATACCGCCCACTTGTGGAAGATAAAGACTACCGCCAAAGACCAGCCGAGAATTGATAATACAGCGCTAATATCGTTTTTAAACCAACTGCGGAAAAATACCGGCATTAAGTGACTAAACAGAGTTAATCCTAGGGCAATTGAGAGGATAACCCCTACCGCTAGGATATAGATGATGATTTCTAGCCATTCGCTCGTGAGAGTCCAATTCATCTCATCACCGCGGACAAGTAACCAATCACTCCATGATAAACGCTCATGGGCGATCGACCAGCCAAACACCCCATAGACCGATGGAATCAGAAAAGTCAGTAGTATAATGCGCCAAAACATAATCAGTTATCAGTTATCGGTTATCAGTTTTGAGTTTTAAGTTGTGAGTTTTGAGTTTTGAGTTTTGAGTATTAAGTGAGCAGTATGTATTAAGTGAGCCTCATCAAATGGCAGTTTCCTACTGTCTTTTCACTGATTACTGATTACTGATTACTGATCACTGAAAAAAGTCAAGCCTGAACCCTGAAAGAGACGAAAATTGCTCCTTTTCAGACTTCAGGCCTCTGGGACTGTCCCGATCGCTTAGGACATATACTGGATGATAAAGTCGAAGTAGGGGGCTGCTGCCACGGCATCTTCTTGAGTCAAAAGACCTAAAGCGGCCTCTTTGAGACAACGAATCGCCTCCACCATGCCGGGGACGGGAACATTAAGAGAGTTATACATCTCTTTGACCCCGATCAGACCGGTTTGTTCGATCGGTCCCTTATCTCCGGCTAATACCCCATAGGTAACTAGACGCAGATACCAACCATAATCGCGCAAGCATTGATTATATTGACGCTGACCGTAGGCATTACCCCCCGGCGCTCTATAATCGGGACGTTTCTTGAACAGTTGTTTTTGAGCCTGATCGACGATTTTTTTCTCATTGTCAGCGAGAGTTTCGGCAATGCGAATTCTCTGCTCACCGGTTTTTAAAAATTGCCCGATACCCTGTAGTTCACCACTACTAGGATAACGAAGTTCGTCGTCGGCTTTGAGGATGACTTGGCTAACTACGCTCATAATATCAAGGTAAATTCTGATAACATTCTGTAGTTTATCTCAGGTCGGGGTCTGGAAGTCGAGTCATCGCTGCTGGTTGGGCAATTCCTAAAAATTGTAATATTTCGTTATGAGTTTCCCCGACAGCCCGGTTACTCTCTAGAATGAATGTATTAGTGGTCAGCAGTGAGGAGATTGCAATTGAGATGTCACCGCACACTGATTAACTTGAACCCGATAACTGGTAATTAATATGGAATTTTTAGCACCCTTCTTGTTGATAGCGGGCATTCTGGGATTAAATGGCTTTAAAATCGATCGAGAATACCAGCGTGGTGTTATCTTTCGCCTAGGGCGTTATCAAGACACCAAAGGCCCCGGACTGTACTGGATCATTCCCCTAGTTGACCAAAAAATGCGGGTGGATATTCGCACCAAAACCGTCGATATTGCCCCGCAAGAAACTGTCACCGCCGATAATGTCACAATTAAGGTTAATGCGGTTCTCTACTATCGCATTATCGACCCCAACAAAGCGATTAATAAAGTCGAATCCTACCCCACGGCCGTTTATCAAGCGGCCATGACCACTTTAAGAAATGTAGTTGGTCAAAATCATCTCGATGATGTCTTGCAAAAACGAGACAAAATTAATCAAGCAGTCCAACAAATTGTCGATGAAATTAGCGAACCCTGGGGCATTGATATCGAACGGGTGGAGATGAAAGATGTGGAAATTCCCACCGCTATGCAGCGAGCTATGGCCAAGGAAGCGGAAGCATTGCGAGAAAAACGCGCCCGTTTGATTAAAGCTGCCGCAGAACAGGAAGCTTCGCTAAAATTAGCCGAAGCTTCCCGATTAATCATGGAAAATCCCGCCGCTTTGGAATTACGCCGCCTACAAATGTTAACGGAAATTGGCGCGGAAAATAACACCAGTACTGTGATTATGCTCCCCTCCGATATCTTAAATCTTGCTCAAAAATTAGCCGAAAAAGTAGCACAAAATGGCTCAATTGTCAATAGCCAAAAAGGTTAATTTTTAATAATAAAGATTGGGTGTGTTAGACAAACCTAACGGCTGCATCTCATTTTTGTCAATCTACCAAGTTGGGATTTTTAATGGGAAACTCTCTGCTAAAATCGGGCGTTACTTCTGATTTTATCACTCAACCCAAGCTTTTGGGGGGTTCTACCCCCCAAACCCTGGAGCGCATTAGTTTTTCGGTGGGATGCTTACAGGCAGCTGCTGATATATCTGTAATAATCTAAGAGTCACTGATAATTGCTGATTGTCGGTATTTCTGCAAGTGTGAGATGCACCCAACCTAACACACCTAAAATTGTTAATTAACGCATGGTGACGAATTCCTCGGCGGCACTGGGGTGAATGCCGACAGTGGCATCAAAATCGGCTTTTGTCGCCCCCATTTTTACGGCAATGGCTACTCCTTGAATAATTTCGGCGGCGTGATCTCCTACCATGTGCGCGCCAAGAATTTTACCACTCTCCTGATGGACAACTAATTTCATCAAAGTTTTGTCCTCTCGGGCCGGTAAAACATTGTAACCAGGGCGGAATTTAGATCGATAAACTTTAATCCCCGTCTCACCATATAGGTTTTTTGCTTGCAATTCTGTTAATCCCACCGTCGCCGCTTCAGGAGTAGAAAATACTGCCGAAGGAACATTTTCATAACTCATTAACCGGGGTTTATTACCGAAGACTGTATCGGCAAAAGCGCGCCCCTCATTAATGGCCACGGGAGTTAAATTAATTTTATCGGTACAATCGCCCACGGCATAGATATTGTCTTCGCTGGTTTGGCTATACTCGTTGACAACAATTGCCCCATTTTTTACCTCGACATTGACATTCTCTAAGCCCAATTTTTCCAGCTTAGGAATTCTTCCAGTAGCGGCTAATCCTAGGGCATCAACAAATAAGATTTCTGAGGTTTCTTGACCCTGAATATGTACTTTTAACCCCTCGGCAGTTTTCTCGATCGAAGTGGGGAAAGTTTCGGGCATAATTTTAATTCCCTGACGGATCATTTCCGCTTGAATCTCATCGCGGATATCCTCATCAAACCCTCTTAAAATCTTGTCTTTACGGATTAACTGCACCACTTCTGTCCCTAATCCGTGCATAATACCAGCAAATTCTACCCCAATATATCCCGCCCCTAAAACTATAATTCTTTTTGGTTGTTCTGGCAGTTGAAACATGGCATCAGAAACTACTGTATGTTCAATCCCCGGAATATTAGGTTTAACGGGATGTCCCCCCACGGCAATTAAAATTTTATCGGCAGTAATTTTCTCGTCTCCTACCTCTAGGGTATGGGTATCAATAAACTTGGCATAATTAGGAAAAATCGTCACTTGAGAATTATCGAGCATCTTTTGATAAATGCCATTCAAACGTATAGTTTCCTGATTAACCGCACTAATTAATTTTTGCCAATTTAACTGACTCTCTACCGGACTCCACCCGTAACCTTCCGCATCCTTAAATAGTTGCGGAAAACGACTAGAATAAACCATTAATTTTTTGGGAATACAACCGCGATTAACACAGGTTCCTCCCAAACGATCGTATTCTGCTAATCCCACTTTTGCCCCGTATTCGGCTGCCCGTCTAGCGGTGGCAATACCACCAGAACCACCACCAATCACCAATAAATCAAAATCATAACTCATAAAAACATCCTCGCAAATGAATAGAAATTTAACGGAATCAAGAAACTTTTTGGGCAAAAAGGGGAGCGAATATCTCGGATCAATCCCTAACTGAATCTATCGAGTAACTAGGACAATATAGTCACTAATGCTGCTAAATTAGAGTCAATTTACCTACGGCCAAGATTTAATTCTATGCTAACACGCCGCTCGAAATTATCTTTTCTCTTGGGGACTTGTTCCCTATTTCTCTGGGTAAACCATCCCGTCACCCTCGCAACCCCCATCAGTCCAGACAATCCCCCCCCTTCCGAGTTTATCTGTCCCGCAGACTTAGCCACCAGGATCGATCGCATTTTGGCCCGACCCGATTATCAAGGCGCTTATTGGGGAATTTTAGTAAAATACCTCAATTCTGACCAAAATATCTATAGTATCCACGAAAATAACTTTTTTACTCCCGCTTCTACCGCAAAATTATTAACCACTGCCGCCGCTTTTAGCAAATTTAACCGCGATTATCGTCTGAAAACCCCCATTTTAGTTCAAGGCAATCCCCCCGATTTAGAAACTTTAACCTTAGTCGGGAGGGGAGATGCCACCATAACCACAGAAAAGTTAGAAAAATTAGCAGAAAAGTTAAAAGCACAGGGAATTAACTCAATTTCTCGCTTAATTGTCGTTGCTAGTCCTTTTCTCGTCTCCGATAGTCAAAAAACCTGGGAATGGGAAGATGTCTTTTTTGACTATGCTGTACCCGCTTCTAGCTTGGTTTTAAACGAAAATTCCGTCACTTTAAAGCTTTTACCGCGACAATTGGGGCAAAGCTTAGATTTACAATGGTCTGATCCCATTGCCGCTAAACAATGGCTAATTGAGAATCAAACCAGCACCGCAGTGCAAGGAAGCCCGAATACTCTGGCAATTAAGGGCAATTTAGCCAATAATCGCCTGATTATCACTGGTTCTCTGGCGATAGATAGTCAAGATGATTTTAATTTAGCTATTCCCCAACCCTCGGAATATTTCCTGGCTCGCTGGCGTAATATCCTTGAAAAAGCGGGAATTACTGTTAAAAACGCAGAAATTAGTTCACAGATTCTCGGCGATGAAATCACCAATTTAGCATCAGAACCCCTAGCATATTTGGTGGAAAAAGTCAATAAAAATAGCGATAATTTACTAGCCGAAACCCTACTACAAATGCTCGGCGGTGTGACGGGATTGCAAGAAACTTTAACAAAACTGGGAATTAACAGCGATAGTTATAAAATCGGCGACGGTTCGGGGCTATCACGACAAAACCTAATTAAACCCAAGACTTTAGGTCAAATTTTACAAATAATGGCAGAAAACCCTGATTATCGTCGTTCTTTAGCCATTGGCGGCATTGATGGCACTTTAACCAATAGATTTCGCCAGACTCCCCTAGAAGGACGATTACAGGCAAAAACCGGGACTTTAACCGGAGTTATCGCCCTCGCGGGTTATCTAGAAACCGCCGACAATCAACCCCTAATCTTTAGCATAACCGTAAATAACAGCGATCAACCCGCCACCACCCTCAGAAACGGCATTGATGAGGTGATTTTGCTCCTAGGACAGTTAAAACGCTGTTAATCTTCAGGAGACTCCGAGACAGGAGATGGGGAGATGGGGAGATAGGGATTTAGGGAGATAGGGAGATAGGGAGATAGGGAAATTTCAGCTAAATTCCCCCACTACCCCAACACCCCAACACCCCACTACCCCAACACCCCAACATCCCAACATCCCAACACCCCACTCCCCAATTCATAATTCATAATTCATAATTCCCACTTCCCCAACACCCAACTAATTCGATCGATCGAGTCATTTAATCACAGAAGACTGTATACTTTTGTAAAAATTGCTTCTAGCTGACCTGTAGATTAATCGACGGAGTTATTGATATATGTATATAGTTCAGATTGCCTCTGAGTGCGCTCCAGTGATTAAAGCTGGGGGATTGGGGGATGTGGTATATGGATTGAGTCGAGAATTAGAAATTCGCGGTCATTGCGTGGAGCTAATCCTACCCATGTATGATTGTATGCGCTACGACCAAATTTGGGGCTTACACGAGGCTTATCGCGACCTGTGGGTACCTTGGTACGGTGGGGCAATTCACTGTAACGTTTTTTGTGGTTGGGTACACGGGCGCTTGTGTTTCTTTATTCAACCCAATTCGGGCGATAATTTCTTTAATCGCGGTACTTACTACGGTTGTAAGGACGATAATATGCGTTTTGCCTTCTTCTGCAAAGCCGCTTTAGAATTTTTGCTCAGAAGTAATAAACGTCCCGATATAATTCATTGTCACGACTGGCAAACCGGTTTAATTCCGCCATTACTTTTTGAAATTTATAAATATCATGGTATGGGCAATCAGCGCGTTCTCTACACCATCCATAACTTTAAACATCAAGGATTTGCTGGTGCGGAAATTCTCAGGGCAACAGGATTAAATAACGATACTTACTACTTTAGCTATGCCCGAATGCGCGATAACTTCAATCCTTTTGTGATTAATTTTATGAAAGGTGGTATCGTCTTTTCCAACTATTTCAATACCGTCTCACCCCACCATGCTTGGGAAGCACACCACACCGAGGTTAGTTACGGTTTAGGTCATACAATTCACCAGCATCAACAGAAATTTACCGGCATTCTCAACGGTTTAGATTACAATATCTGGAACCCAGAGGTGGATAAATTTATTGCTGCACCCTACGGTGTTGATAGCTTCTCCGAGAAGGCACGCAATAAGAAGGCACTGCGAGAAAGACTCTGGTTAAGAGATGCACCAGAAAAACCCTTAATTTGTTATGTCGGTCGTTTAGATGACCAAAAAGGCGTACATTTAGTTCACCATGCCATGTATTATGCCTTAGCTCGCGGGGCGCAATTTGTCCTCTTAGGTTCCGCCACCGAATCGTTAATTAATAACTGGTTCTGGCACGAGAAAAATCACCTAAATAATAACCCTGATGTTCATATTGAATTGGGCTTTAATGAGGAATTATCTCACCTCATTTATGCGGGGGCCGATATGATTGTGGTTCCCAGTAATTTTGAACCCTGCGGACTGACACAAGTAATCAGCTTAAAATACGGAACCGTTCCCATCGTCCGGGGAGTTGGTGGTTTAGTTAATACGGTTTTTGATCGCGATTATGATACCTATCACAAACCCGAAGAACGCAATGGTTTTGTCTTTTTTGATCCCGATAATAATGCCCTCGAATCAGCCATGTCCCGGGCATTAGAATTGTGGTACACTCAACCGGAAGAATTCCAAAAATTAGCGATTCAAGGCATGGAATGCGATTACTCTTGGAATCGTCCCGGCGAAGAATACGTTGCCCTTTATGAAATGATTCGCCACAAATAAACCCCATCTTGTCTCTAGCAATTCCCTGGTAGTTGTTTGTTGCAATTTCTTGGGGAATTGCTTTAGTTTTGACCGATTCCTGACTTGAAAGAGGGTGTAGGGTGTGGGGTGTGGGGTGTAGGGAAGGAAACCTCTTTCATCTGTGGGGGTGAAAATTTTTTCATCGAGACTGACTCCTGATGACCGACTCCTAACCCCACCAACAAACTTTTTGCCGCAAACCCTACCTAGTAGAGCAGAAATGTTAACTTTGCTTGGTATTCTTGGGTGAGGGGATGACTAACTCCCAAAATCTGAAATATAGCTAATATGGCTTTTCTTGCCCCATCCTGACGATATTTTCTACTTTTTCCCACCAGACCGATCAGTTGCTCTAAAGCGGCGGCATAATCTTCTTTTAATGCGGAATTAATCCCAGTAAAAAATATCGGATCGAGGGGATTATTTTCTGGTTTTAACTGTTGAAATTCTAGGAGAGTTTTCCAACCTTTGATCACGGGATTTTCTTCTTTAATAGCACTGATTAATCGGTAAGCATCAGACCATTTTTCTAGACGCATGAGAAATTTTACCGCCATAATAACTAATCGCGGTTCGTTGGGATATTTAGGAAAAAGATGATCGAATAATTGTTTAGCTGCGGGCAAATTATCGAGGGCGATCGCTTCTTTTATTTCTGCTAATCCTGTTTCTAATTCCGATTTTAAATCGAGACGGGAAAATAAGTCTCTAATTTGTTCTTCTGGCAAAGCACCGACAAAACAGGGTAACACTTCTCCCTTGCTGACAATTCGCACATCGGGAACTCCTTCTACATCGTATTGTTCGGCTAATTCGGGATTTTTATCTATATCTATTTTGGCAAGGATAAAATTATATTCGCTTGCCAGTTTTTCTAGCATTGGTTTTACCAATTTACAGGGTCCACACCACAGAGCATAAAAGTCTAAAATCACTGTATTTAGATAGGATTTCTCAATCACTTCACTGTCAAAATGTGTCCCATCTACCTCGATAGAATATCCCATCTATTTCTCCTCTAATAACTTATTTTTCAGCTAGTTTTGTCTCACTTATCTCTTTTACCCAAAGGGCTAATCCTCCCCCTCGTCCCCGGGCTGCCATCATTGTTTCTGTGATCAGAAAATAGGCAAAAAATGCCTGTTTTTTGATACTTTCCTGATAAAAATTCGCTTCACTTGCCTGCCCATTTCTAATAAAACCTGAATAGAGAGAGCGATTAAATAGGGTTAGGTTGAGCCGGGTAAAATCAAAGGCGAGAAGACGGGTTTTAGGAAAAAACTTAACCGGACCGCTTACAGATAGTTTTACTGCTCCTAAAACTATGTGATTGCTGACGGTTCCAGAGATAAATTCTCCCGGTTCTAAACTCTCATTTCTTTGGTAAGAGATGGTAATTTTTAACCAGGACGGTAGATAGCGTCCCTTACCCAAAACAATTCCCGCTCTCTTTTTCGCTTTTTGAGTTCCTGTGATAAAGTATAATCGCCAAGTACCGACCAAAGCCTCAAAAGTAAGATTTTCTTTAGTTTTTTTCTGTTTTTTTTCTGTTGCTAAGAGAAATTCTAGCAATTGAGAGACAGGGGGGCGATTATTATCCTCAAGTATTAGGGGTGAGTCGAGATTTCTAACCATGATTTCAGACAGTGCCAAGATATTTTAGCTGAAGCTACCGAACTCGAAAAAGCGAGCGATAAACCGGTTGACCCTTATTATAAGTGGACTTTTCCCTCTCCGTCGGTACGGGGAAAATATTTTCCTCTAACCAGGGGGTTTGATGTTGCCGAACAAAATTGGGATGTGCTTGAAATCTCTCGGTCATTTCCAGGGCGATCGATTCCACATCCGACTGTAAAAAAACCCAGCCCCCAGCTACCATATACTTAGCCAAAGCTATGACTAATTCTGGCTGCACAACCCGACGCTTGCTGTGACGCTGTTTAAACCAAGGATCGGGAAATTGAATCGACACCCAAAATAACTTATCTGCGGGCAAAGATTGCAGTAAAATTTCTGGGGCAACATTCATATTGCCAAAAACAAAAGCGAGATTACTTAATCCTAACCTTTCCCGTTCCTGATTGGCTTCAATTACCAAAGGTTGACGAATTTCAATGCCCAAAAAATTAATTTCTGGCTCTACTTGGGCCATTTGTAACAAAAATTTACCCCGCGCACAACCAATGTCAAGATGGAGAGGTTGCGTCATATCCTGATAAACTTGATTCCAATCGGGGGGAGCGATCGGATGGCGATATTTATGACTTAAGGGATTGACGTGCTGACGAACGCGAACTTTAGCCAAAGATATTTTCTCCTCTATTTCTCCTCGATCGATCTAGTTTACCGATATTTAGCCCAATTTAATGCGATGAATTTCCGTTTCGCCATTCTCAGCGATCCTCATATCGCTTTACCCACAACCATTTTGAACCATTCTAATCGCTTTCATCTGGTGGAAGTGAGTATTCCTGCTTTAAAAATTGTTTTAGACCATCTCATCACCCTTAACCTCGATTTTCTGCTGATTGCTGGCGATTTAACCCAAGATGGTGAACCAGAAAATCATCGTTGGTTAGCCGATTGTTTAGCTACTTTACCCTTCCCCGTCTATGTGGTGCCGGGTAATCATGATGTTTTGAGTTTAACCGCAACAGAAAACCAGATCGGTTTAGCAGATTTTCCCTTTTATTATCAACAATTTGGTTACAGCCATCCCGAACAAATATACTACCAAAAAGAAATTTTACCCGGAGTGCAATTAATCGGTCTTAATTCCAATCAATTTGATGACCAAGGTAAACAAATTGGCAGTTTAGATGCAGAACAATTGCATTGGTTAAAACAGACTTTACCCGCGCTAAAAAACGATCTAGTGATGGTGATGATCCATCATAACGTTATCGAGCATTTACCCGGACAAAGCAATCATGAATTAGGTAAACGCTATATGTTGGCTAATGCGGTAGAACTGCTCGATATACTACAGGAAAACGGCGTAAAATTGTTGATTACTGGCCATCTCCACGTGCAAGATCTGGCTTTTACTAGAGGTATCTATGAAATTACCACCGGTTCCCTCGTCAGTTATCCCCATCCCTACCGGGTGCTAGAATATTGCGAAAACACAGGAGAATTAGCCATAGAATCCTTTCATCTGCAAAATATACCGGGATGGGAGAATTTACCCGCTATTTCTCGGCAATGGTTAGGCGATCGCTCTTATCCTTTTATGATGCGTTTGTTAACCTGCCATCCCCTCAATCTTCCCGTGAGTCTAGCGGAGGAATTAGCGCCGAAATTACGAAATTTTTGGGCAGATGTGGCCAAAGGTGACACAATCTTCGATTTTAGCGATTTTCCGCCCCTAGCACGCCGTTATTTTGACGCTTTCAGTGCCATCGATCCCCTCGGTAATCCTCATTTTATCGACAATCAAGCTGTAATTAGTTTCAAGCATCAGTTAAGTTATCGGCGATCAAACTTGCTGGTGGAGATGAGAGAATAGCTGCAACAAATAATTCACTATAGCTTATAGTTATAGGACTATCCGGCAGCGCAGCCGCTATCTTGGCAGAAAATATCAAAAAAAATCAATGGAAGCAATTAAAAAGGAATTGAAAAAAATCGGTTCTCTTGCCCTGTTTTTTTTCTTGGCTTTCGGTTATATTCTTCTGATCATGAAATTATTTCTGGAAGAGTATTCGATTACTACCTACGTTTTGGGTAAAGCGATCTTAGGAGCGATCATTGCCGCAAAAACCGTGGCAATTCTCGACGTGGCCCTGAAGCTAGAATGGTTAGAAAATCGACCCCGTTACGTTAGTGTTCTGTATCGAACCTTTGTTTACACCCTAGCAGCACTGATTCTCGGCTCGATCGAGGGTTTTCTGGAAGCTTATCGGGGAACGCGGGTGATTTCGGAGGCAATGGCCAAATTTTGGCAAAGGGAAAGTTTCTCTCAAATCCTTGCGGTTACTCTCTGTCTAGCAGTGGTTTTTTTTCTCCACAATCTCTGGCAAGAAATCGATCGCTATTGGGGTAAAGGCACATTGAGAAAATTTTTTCTCGGTCGCTCCTAGAGTACAGCAGTTATCTTAATGGTGAGATAGGAAGTTTTCCTTTTGGGGAGTCGGGAGACTCCGAGACAGGAGACAGTCTTGAATCAGTTATCAGATATGAGTTTTCAGTTCACTGATTACTGATTACTGTTCACTGTTCACTGAAAATACACCCCACACCCCACTTAAGAAGTATGTGCGATCGCCCTATCTTTCGCGGGCGACCCCTGCTAGGATAAAATACGGGTGAAAAATTGCTAATCCAAGGAGTACAGACGTGATTGAACCTTTAGTGCTAGGGATTACCCTAGGCTTAATTCCCATTACCCTAGCGGGTTTGTTCGTTGCCGCCTATTTACAGTACAAACGGGGCAATCAATTAGGCTTAGACTAAATCTATCACGCCAATCCCCCGAATTGAGACAATCTCCCGTCAAGCTAGGCACTAGACGGGAGATTTTTCAACAGGACAAATTTGCCGCTTAACAGATTGTGGCTGCCGGCGTTGCCATCCCTGCAAAACTTAAGTAGCTGGTTATAGTTAAATTAAAAATGGATTTGAGGTTCGATCCCCCCTTAATCCTAGGGTTGATTCATTTAAATTAAGTACAGCGGATTTTGAGTCAATAAATTTGACCGAAGATTCTCAAGTTTATCTTTTTCTAATCAAAAGAGTTAGTCACAATAACTAATCTTTAATCTTCTGCC
>NZ_JADBTZ010000078.1:0-7854 GCF_020245885.1 Microcystis sp. M165S2
AAATCCTTATCTGGCAAGAGATTTAATTGATTAGTTCGCTCTAGATCAAAAACAATTGACAAAAATCGCTAAATGCCTTTCTATATAAGGGTTACATCCCTTATAACCCCCGTCCATTGCATAACACAAACCGAAGAGCCATTTGTTTTCTATGTTCGCTCGGTCATTGGGTTTAATTTTAGCGTAATATCTAGCAATTTCTAAAGGAACTTGAATAGTGATTTTTGTTTTGCTATTCATGGTAAGTAGCTGGTTATAATTAAATTAAAAATCGATTTTAGATTCGATCCCCCCTGCCCCCCTTGATAAGGGGGGTGTCTGATAATTTTTAACGCCTACCTACTTAATTGATTGTTTTTTTACTTTTAACAGACCTCTATTGTAGCACAAAATCACCATACTCATTCAATTTGACAATATTGATGTAAAAGTTGCCATTGGATCAAAAAAATCAATGAATAGAAACATGGACTAAAAATAAAACCCTCTCAACTGGCTAATTGAAGGGGCATTTATTGTATTTTTGGTGAGCAATTTAGCAAACTTTTGTGGTTTCTTTTTCGATGGATTGGGATGGCTTTAGTTTGCGCTTGAGGGTTGAAGCTGCGCCGAGAGTGCTAAGGACTCCAAGACCAAAGAGGGAGGCGGGTTCAGGTACTTGTTGTACTTGTTGTACTGTCCCAAAAGTTACGGGGAAAGCTACTGAAGCAGCAACATCTGGGGATGTATTGATGGCGATTTCAAAACCAGGATTACCATCAGTACCAATTGCATAAAGTGGACCACCGAAACCCGTGGACGAGTTCATAAACACTAAATCAGCTGGGTTAGTCCCATCAGCATTAGCTGTATTAAAAGTTAACGTTGAAGATGTGGCATTAACCAAAAATTGCCCTGTTCCCGAAATGTTAGAAGTGTCCGCAGCATTTAAAACAGGAAAAGGATTACCATTAACTGTCAGGATAAGGTTAACGTTGGTAAAGGGATTAGGAGTACCATTCTGGATAGTATAGCTGCCTACTGGCACATCTACGGTTCCCACTAAAGAAGCGTTATTACCTGATTCACTCCAACTGCGGTTAACAGTAAAAGTAACGGCCGTTGCTGCGACAGGAGTGAGCATAGCAGCGAGAGAAGTTGCGCCAGCTAAAGCTAGGGTAGGAATTAATCGGTTTTTAATCATCTTGATTGAACAAACGGGTGACTGGATGGAACTATCGTCTTCCTTGCGGCCTGGTCAAGCAACAGCCGAACCCAAGACAAAATGAGGACAGTAAGAGGATACACATTTACCCCCCCCGAACTGTATTAAAAGATACAATTTAATAAATCTTTACATTCTTCATTCGTTGAGTATAGGCTACATATCAGGACAGACAAAAGGGTGAATAAATAATCAGTTTTTAATAACCAGATTTAGCGTTGGGTTTCATGCTTCAACCCAACCTACGTTCATCTAAATCCGTTGAGTATAGGCTACATATCAGGACAGGCAAAAGGGTGAATAGATAATCAGTTTTTAATAACCGGATTTAGTATTAAGACTTGTTCTAGGCTTAACCTGCTTTTTGCTTTACTCAAATTGGCCAAGTAAAAGACTCATTTCGTTAACAACATTCTCACTTGCTTTTAATGCTTCTTTTCTAATTGCTTGAATTTCAGCCATACTTTTTGCTATTCTCTGCTGTTCAGATTTGGGTGGAATAGGCACTAAAACTTTAGACAAATCATCTACTAAAATAGTAGGAATCGCATGACCTGTCATGTACCTTTTAATCTGACGCAAAAAAAAGTCTGTTCGCATATATACTAATAAAAACAAAGGCTCGACTCCCTGAATATTTCTTAATACTGAAAATCCATTTGAGCAAATTGCTCCGTCTTCATCTTCCGTGATTAGGGCTGTTGCTTGACGTGAGCTTCCTGTACTTGCTCCTGAAATTGCTGTAATAATATCACCTTTGTACAATCTATATGTTGCGCGAGATGGAGCTTCATGTGCTTTGATTATTTGTTGAGAAACAACTTGCATTGTACGATAATCAACATCGGAGATAGCGATATATCTAATTTCACTATCTTTGGCTAAACGAAAATCAGCCGCATCTCTCAAAATATCGGCAATTTCACCTAAAGGTTTCGCCCCAATAGATTTTAGATGTTCTAATAATTTTTGGTCATTGGGTAAATAATGTTCGGCATCCAGTCTCGAATTGAGCAGGGTGTTCTTAACTGTATAAATACAATCGCTGTTTTGTGCAAATTCGCCGTTGATAAATGATGCAAAAGATTGAGAAATATCATCTATATCATCGTCAACTATTGGCAAACCTGATTTTGTTTGGGCTATAACTCCAGACTCGTTGCGCTTATATATTGTTTGTCCTTTAACGTCATAGCCTATTTTTTTGATTTGTGCCATAAAACAAGAATCATTGTTTGCTGGTAATTTTTGAACTACTAAAAGTGATGTCTTGATTCCTGTGCCATAAGGTACAAAAGCTTCTGTGGGGATGGAAACAACACCTAATATTTTTGCTTGGGAGCGCAACCAATAGCGAATCGGTCCATTAGAGATATTTTGTAATAGACCATCGGGTAAAACAATTGCCATGCGACCACCTGCACGCAATAATTTTATAGATTTCTCAATAAATAAAATATCGGGCGACTGACCTGCTAAAACGGTTGGGGAAACTTCCCAACCATTGGACGCTGATTTATGCCATTTCCGGGCAAGAAGATATGATTGAAGAATTTTCTGGTCTTCTACTTTGCCTTTATTTCCAAAAGGAGGATTTGTCAAGATAACATCAAAAGAGTTATTTAATTTTTCATCTTCGATAAGCGCATTAGTGCAGATAATTTCTGAACCTGTGCCACCTTCAAAAACTAAACGAATCATTCCCGAAAGGGCGACATCGGGATTAAATTCAATTCCCGTAATACTTTCTTGCACAAAAGTTGCTATATCGAACTCTGGGTTATTTTGTCGAACATGGTTTATTGCTTGAATTAAGAAACCACCACTTCCGCAAGCAGGATCTATAATTTTTTCTTTTGGTTTGGGGTCTATCATTTCAACCGCAAGGCGTACAATTGGGTGAGGGGTAAAAAATTCTCCCCTATCTCCACGCTGGTGTCTATTTACAAAAGTTTGAAAGGCTTCACCTTTTATATCGCCAGATGTTTTAGTTAAATTGATGTACTGTAACTTTCCTACAATATAAGCAAGAGTCAAAGGTTTTAACTTGAATGTGTCATCGGTGAAAAATCCCCGATAATGATTCTTGATGGAGGTAAATAATTGACTGAGACGCGACATAAATTCATCGGACTTATTGGCGACGATGGCTTTATATTCACTTGCTGTAACGCCAAAATTTACCGATTGCTTGGCAGATTTTTCATCATGAAGTTTGATGATGATTAGTTTAACCATCTCGTGAAAAATCTTGTCTTTGAGCATTCCTTCGTTGGCGTAAATATAATTATGGCACTCTTCAAAAACTGCTGCAAGATTGTTAGAAGGCCGTAATTCCTGAATTTGCGGGAGTTTTTCAGGTAACAGGCTGTCTTGGGAAAATAACAATCCTTGCTCTTTCATTTACTGCGCTTGATTTGACCGTTTCCCCTTGCGGGTTGTTGAATAGATAGACTATTTTTAGCCTCGACTGCATTCCTAGCAAACCAGTCTTTTAGTGGACAGAAAGCATCGCCATCTTGATTAAACAATAACTTGCTCCTATACTCTGATTGTAGAATATAAATTAGAGTATGTCAAGAGATAAAAAATTCAGTTTAATGTTAACCAAAGTGAGTAAAAAAAGCTTAGAGATTGTTTAGGGCATAAATCTTGAGGGATTATATCAAAACATTGCGGACGACTGAATAAATTCAGTCATGCTCTCGTGTTATTTTAGTAAAATTGTTTAGCCTTTTGATCAGGTGGGTGGCACTCACCTGATTTATTTTTAGCTATACATTAAAACGGAATAGTAAAACATCACCTTCTTGAACAATGTATTCCTTGCCTTCACTTCTGACTAAACCTTTTTCTTTAGCGGCGCTCATTGTGCCACTATTAACTAAATCCTGATAAGACACGGTTTCTGCACGAATAAAACCCCGTTCAAAATCCGAGTGAATAACTCCGGCTGCCTGGGGTGCTTTCATGCCAGAAATAATCGTCCATGCGCGGGTTTCTTGGGGACCGGTGGTGAGATAGGTACGCAGTCCTAATAACTCGTAGGTAGCTTTAATTAAAGATTTTAATCCCCCTTCTTCTACTCCTAAAGAACCGAGAAAATCTTTTCTTTCTTCTTCCGACAATTCCACCAATTCCGATTCCACTTGAGCAGAAACGATCACAACTTTTGCCTGTTCCTGTTGGGCAATTTGACGGACACTTTCTACCCAATCATTACCCGTGGCCAGATCATCTTCGCTAACATTCGCGGCATAAATAATCGGTTTACGACTCAATAAACCGAGATTTTTAATTAACTCTTCTTCCTCTTTGCTTAAATCCACTTTTCGCGCCGAAATACCGTCATTAAGACAAATTAGGATTTTTTCAAGGATAGCCAATTCTTCGGCGGCTTCCTTGCTATTTTTCGCCTGTTTGCGTAAACGTTCCACCCGCTTCTCCACCTGTCCCAAATCCGCTAGAGCTAACTCTAGATTAATCACCTCGATATCGCGGGCCGGATCCACAGAACCGGAAACATGAATAATATCATCATTATCAAAACAGCGCACCACATGAACGATCGCGTCCACTTCCCGGATATTAGCCAAAAATTGATTACCCAATCCTTCCCCCTGACTCGCACCCTTGACTAATCCGGCGATATCGACAAATTCGATCCGCGTCGGCACGATTTTCTCAGAATTAGAGATTTTAGCCAAAACCTCCAGACGTTCATCGGGGACGGATACCACACCCACATTCGGTTCAATGGTACAAAAGGGAAAATTAGCGGCCTCGGCCTTGGCATTAGCCACCAGAGCGTTAAATAGGGTCGATTTCCCCACATTTGGCAGTCCCACGATTCCAGCTTTTAACATAAAAATTGCTTGATAAACATCATTCCGACCTCTCACTATATCAGGCAGCCCCTCGTTTTTGTGAATCCAGTTGATGAGAAAGACTGTGGATAGTCAACAGCTTAGTTAACATTTATTTAACTTCCTTAACTAAAAGTAGGCGAGACTTTACAAGAGATTGCGAGAATGGGATGTAATGCTTGAGACTGAGTTAGGGTGAAAAGTAAGAAAGAATACACTTGTAGCACTGGGCAAAATTATGGCAAGACAGGCCTTTCACTTCTAACTACGTCCTGAGAGTAATTTCCAGTGCTATGACAGTATATTTCCTAGGACGATCGAGTGTAAATATCGTCCCATCGCCACAACTAATCACTAAATCATTGTTGGGGGTATCTGTATGAATCAAAGTATCGGAGCAAACACCCGTAATGTGGCCCTTGTCGGCCCCTACTCCAGTGGAAAAACCTCCTTACTGGAAAGTTTACTTTTCGTAACAGGAGCCATCACCAGAAAAGGCAAAATTAGCGATCGCAATACCGTCAGTGATAGTTCCACGCAAGCGCGGGATCGACAGATGAGTGTAGAAGTTTCCGTTGCCCATAGTCAATACCAAGACCTAAATTTTACCTTTCTCGATTGCCCCGGTTCGATCGAATTTGCCAGTGAAACCTATAATGCCCTCGTCGGGGCCGGTGCTGCTATTATCGTTTGTGAACCGGTGGTCGATCGAGTTCTCACCCTGGCTCCCTTGCTAAAATTCCTCGATGATTGGGAAATTCCGCATCTAATCTTCATCAACAAGATGGATCGCTGTAATAGTCACTTTAACGAAGTCCTACAAGCTCTCAAATCCGTTTCTAGTCGTCCCCTCGTTCCCCAGCAATATCCTATCCGGCAGAACAACGAAATTATCGGATTTATCGATTTAATCAACGAACAGGCTTATCATTACCATGCTAACAGTCCCGCCGATCCTGTACCTTTACCCGACCACCTCAAGGAAGAAGAACAGATTGCTCGACAAGAAATGCTAGAAACGATCGCCGAATTTGATGATCATCTTTTAGAAGAACTCCTCGAAGATATTAACCCCTCCCGGGAAGAAATTCTCCAAGACTTAAAACAAGAACTGGGAGCCGATCAGATAGTACCCGTGTTCTTAGGTATGGCGGAACGGGACTATGGTGCGCGTCATCTCCTCACCGCTTTAGTGGAAGAAGCACCGGCCCCGACAATTACTGCCAACCGTCGCGGTCTCGATCCCAGTGCGGATGGGGATGCGGTGGTACAAATCCTCAAAACCTATTTTACTCCCCAGGGCGGTCGCCTCTCCCTAGCGCGAGTCTGGCAGGGAACCCTTAGCGATGGCATGACCTTGAACGGTGTGCGGATTGGTGGTATCTATCGTCTTATGGGACAACAACAACAACCCCTACAGCAGGCCCAAGCGGGGGAAATTGTCGCTCTCGGTCGTTTGGAGGGAATCGCCACCGGAGATGTGGTTAGCAGCGGCAGTCAAAAACCCGATCTTCCCAAAGGTTTACAACTCAAACCCGTCTTTGCCTTGGCCATTGCGGCCGCCAATCGCAAGGATGAAGTGAAATTAAGTTCCGCTTTGACGAAACTGATCGAAGAAGATCCTTCCCTCTACTGGGAACAACACGGTGATACTAAAGAAGTGATTCTTTGGGGACAGGGAGAAATTCATCTGCAAGTGGCCCTCGATCGCCTGGCGCGCAAGTATAATCTACCGATGACCACCCATTTACCCCAAGTTCCCTACAAGGAAACGATCAAAACCAGCACCAAATCCCACGGACGTTATAAACACCAAACCGGCGGTCACGGTGCTTTTGGCGATGTTTACCTCGATATTAAACCCCTGGCCCGGGGGGAAGGTTTCCACTTCCATGAAAGCATTGTCGGTGGTGTCGTCCCCAAACAGTATATTCCGGGGGTGGAAACGGGAGTGCGGGAATATCTCGGTCATGGTCCTTTGGGTTTCCCCGTGGTGGATATCGATGTTACTCTCACCGATGGTTCCTATCACAGTGTCGATAGTTCCGAACAAGCTTTTAAACAAGCGGCCCGTCTAGCGATGACGGAAGGACTGCCTAAATGTCATCCAGTCTTATTAGAACCAATTCTATCGGTGACGGTTCTCGCTCCCTCAGAATACACCGCCAAGGTTTTACAGTTAATCAGTGGTAAACGCGGTCAAATTCAGGGTTTTGAAGCTTCCGAGGAGTGGAAAGGTTGGGATCAGGTAACGGCCTATCTCCCCCAAGCGGAAATGCACGATTTTATCGTTGAATTGCGTTCTTTGACTATGGGTGTCGGTTTCTTCCAGTGGGATGAGGATCACCTGCAAGAAGTGCCGGATAAACTGCGCGATGGGGTTTTAGCTATGCAGGGTAATGGTAACAAGTAGGCGATTTCGCCTCTGGTGTGGTCTATTGAGAAAAGGGAGAATCCCCCTCCCTTCCCTGATGGGTTACCCAAGAGGTAGAACCTCTGAAAATGCGTTGCAAGGGTCTCCCTTGCAACGAGGTAATGGGGTTGCTGTGGCGATTCGATACCCTTAATTTTTTCAAGAATACGACCTTTCATACCATTGGGTAAGTCAACAATCTGTTTTTGTACAGATTTAGAGATTTTAATACTTTGACATCCTCACCGCCGTAAAACGGACGGTGATTCCCAAACCTCACGATTTAGGTTTCTGCTTCTTTCCCTTGCGGGGTTCCGCACCTGCCTTAACAGATTTACTCTGTTCTGGTCTTATGGTCGCTCTACAGACTG
>NZ_JADBTZ010000079.1:0-7279 GCF_020245885.1 Microcystis sp. M165S2
ATCTAAAAACCTTGTTGGGTAAGACTTTTAGACTTTTTGTCAATCAAAAAGTACCAGTTCTGGGAGTGATCGGGGGGAAAATTCCGGGACTTTTTCTCTGAAAATTAGGTAATTGACCCCCTCAGAATCGGTAAAAACCTACACCCCACACCCCACACCCCACACCCTACCCCCACGAAAAACTTTTTGCCGCAAACCCTAAATAATTGACCACCCCTAAATTAATACGATTGTACTATAGTTGCCTCAAAAAAATTCCGTAAAAGGTCAAGAGGGCAAAAGAGCAAAGAGTCAAAGCCCTGGGGAGACACACGCAACCCGAAAACCGAGGTCGTTGAAGTCGTCGCGGCGGTAGTAGTCGAAGTCGCGGAAAGCGGAACGGCAGTAATCCGGATAGAAGCACCAAGAACCGCCCCGCAATACACGGTTTGGTCTATCTGTCAAGAGTTTTTTTGTACTAATTAATAGGCTTTGATAACGATTATCATTATTGTTTTCGTCCCAAACGCTTCCGTCTCTCGGCGGCTCACCTTGATAATTCTCGTGCCACGGATCTAAACACCATTCCCAGACATTGCCGTGCATATCGTACAGCCCGAAGGCATTGGGGGGAAACTGTCCCACGGGGGTCGTTTGTTGTCGATATTCTCCCTTTGGTTCGTCAGCGTAGGTTCTGCTGGCATTGTAGTTGGCTAATTCCCCGGTAATGGTTTCCCCAAAGTGAAATGGGGTGGTTGTCCCAGCACGACAGGCATATTCCCACTCCGCTTCGCTGGGAAGTCGGTATTCTTTCCCTGTCAATTTCGATAATCTCGCGCAAAATTCGACGGCATCATACCAACTAACTTGTTCTACGGGTCTATCCCAGCGCGTCGGTGATCCCCCTCTAGCTCCTTCAAAAGGGGGGGAATCGGAAGCCCCCCTTTTTAAGGGGGGTTTGGGGGGATCTTTAAAGTAAGAGGGATCAGGGTCAAGGTCTTTTTCTACTTTTAAATCCGTGCGGGAGGCAACTGCTATCCACTGGGCCTGGGTGATGGGATAACGCCCCATGTAGAAAGAGGAAACGGTTACTCGGTGTTGTGGTCTTTCCCTTCTAAATCCTTCCCAACCAAATTTTTTCACCAGTCTTTCGATTTCCTCGTCTTCCGTTCCCATCGTGAATGTGCCGCCGGGGATTTCCATCAATTCCAATTCGACTCCCTCGGCTAGTTTTTGGACAATGCCTTTTGCTTGCCTTTTTTCCTTTTTAATTACCCATTTTTCTCGTTTAGGAAATAATCCCGATAGACGAGACTGACGTTTTATGGTTGCTACGATAAATTCAAAGGTACGGGTTTTTAAGGGAGGTTCCGAGGGTTTAGGGATTGGAAGGGGATTGGAGATATTAACGGCGATTTTTTCGGCGAATTCTGCGTATTCTCCCCCCAGATTGCCTAAGACTTCGATGCTGACTTGAGCGAAGGGAAGAATTTTTTCTCTTTGTTCTGGGGGATAGGTGGGTAATAGGGTTAATAAAGCGGCAAAACTGCGGATAGGACTTTTAATTTCCCCAGCAATATATTGGGAAATAGCATCGAGTACCTTGATAGTTTGTCGCCTACCGATAGCATCATTTAAGACTTGACGTACCCCGGGCAAAAAGTCATAGACTCGATACTGTCCTTCTTCATTTTCTACAATCGGTTTTAATAGACCTCCCATGTAGAATTCTGCCACATGAACGGGACGCACTTCGTTTAAAAGAGTTTTACGAATAAGATTGACCACCTGCATACTTACCGGGGCAGCTGCCATCATTTTTGCTAATTTTTTGGCTGGTTCTGAAGCGGTGGCAAAAAATCGCTCCACCATTGCCTCGGCTTTATTTTTGATGCTGTTTTTATCTTCGCTGTCTTGCTTATTTTCCTCTCTGGATATAGGGGGAATTTCAATAATTTGTTGTTTAATAAATTCTAAATCAAATAAAAAAGCGGAAATCTGAGCATTACCTGAACCAGCGACAACTTTTGCCCATTGCTTGAGGACTTCTATTTCTAACGTGATTACGGGAATAAGAAGGGTATTTTGCCAGTTAATCGGTAGCCATTGGGGATAATTTTTTAAGATTAATTTCGGATTGGGAACACCAGCAGTTAAAGCAGTGGTAAAGAGTTTACGTCCCCGTCCTAGTTGGGTACTATTCCATAATCTTTCGGGGAAAAGTTGCAGAATAGCGGTGGGTTGTTTTTCCGACCAATCTTTTAGCCAAGGATGAATTAAGGCTTTTTGCCAGAGAGGAGAAACACAATCACTTACTAATAAAACTAATCCCTGTCCCCTGGGATGAATAAGTTCTTTATGGGAGTGATAACGTTGTTGAGGTTTAGCTTTTTTTCTGCGTCTTACTAACTGTAATTCTTGATTATTTGAGGTTGATAGTTGCCAAACTCTGACGTTTTTAAATGCTCCTTGATTTTCTAAGAGATTTTGTAACTCATTAATTAATTCTCGCCAAATAAAAGAGGATCTAGATTCTTCTACTACTAATTCGAGGGTTAACCAGCGTTCCGGTTGGGGTTTAGTCACAGGTAGCCAAATATCCCTTTCTGCAATAAAAGAAGCGGTTGCTTCTTCATCTAGAATCGTTTTAGTTGCTGAGGGAACTTTTCCCATGAAAGGACGCAAAGCGCGACTAATCGGGAGTGCTGTCTGTAGTGCCGCGGCAGCAGGAACTTGAAAAGGAAAGCCTTGGATTGGGGTAGTTTTCTCTATTTCTTGGGGGAGAGATTCTTCGGTAATAACATCGATATTTGGCTGAGATTTTGATAGGTTATCTTCTGGAATGTCCTCTAAATTTTTCTCTATTTCATTAGAAGTTGATGAATCTATTGGCTGTTTATTTTCTGGATTTCTTGGGGGTGGTTGCAAGTCTTCAACTCCCATTTGTAGGGCCAACCAGATGCTATCAGCTACATCTTCATCACTGAGTTGTAACCGTTCGATTAGTCCTGTTTGCTCTAGATAATCTAATAGTTTTTTAATTGATGAATTAGATGGGGATTCACTCATCTTCTATCGTCCCCAAATCTTTCAAAAGTTGACTAATGAGGTCATCTTGAGTTGATATAGCTCCTTTTTTGACCATAAAAATAGCATTAAGTAATTGATCCGTAGCTAGGGTTTGTGAATTGCGCTTTTGAATGAAGTTATCAATCAGTTTATCGATGTCTGGATTGTTAGTAATTGTTTCTTCTAAATGTGCCTCGATTATTTTAATTAAGTCGGGTTTCTCTGGCTCTTTCATGGTTAAACGGAGACAACGACGCAAAAAAGGTGCAGGAAAGTCTCGTTCTCCATTGCTAGTTAAAATCACAAAAGGAAAAGCCTTACAGATAACTAAACCATCTTCTATAGATGTTTTTATATCTTTCTTGGTAATGTCGGTTGTATCGGTATAAGCAGTTCGGACATCAACCCTTGGAACTTCTTCTTTTAGCCTAACTAATTCGGGGATTTCAAAGCGTCCTTCTTCAAATAAGGTGAGTAAATCATTGGGTAAATCGATATCACTCTTATCAATTTCATCAATTAACAGTATTCTTGGCTTTTCTGACTCTAATAATGCGGTTCCCAAGGGTCCAAGGGTAATATATTTTTCAATCTGTTTTAATTGGTCTTTTCGTTCTTCTGGGGTTAATTCTTTTTGCTGTCGTTCCAGTAATTTAACCTCCTGTAACCGACCGATCGCATCATAGTTATAAAGTCCATCTTTTAGGGTAGTATGGGTGGTAATAGGCCAGTATAATACTTCTCCTAATTTTAATTCCTGGGCGACTTTATAGGCAAGAGATGACTTTCCTGTTCCGGGTTTGCCAGTTACTAATAAAGGTCGCCGTAAATACAAGGCTGCATTGACCATTTTTATTTCTTCGTCGCGCACTAGAAAGGTTTCTCCCCGATGCTTACGACGACTTTCTCCCGGTTGCTTTTCTTTGCCAAAAGGTCGCCAGCTGGGGGGTTCTGGTAATGTCCAAGCGTCTGTGGGTTTTTGATTTCCTGTAAATTTTTTCCAGTCTGTCATAGTTTAATTTATGGCATCAAAAGTGGATAGTTGGGGGGAACAAGCTGATAGTCATCCCAAAGTAATGATAGATGATTCCCAATATGATTATCTTCTAACCAAGCGACGGAACGGTTATTTTTAATTATTTCTGGTAATTTTTCTAGTGGACATTGACAGATAGGGTCTAATTTTTCCTGACAATTAAGTTCTTGGTTGGCATCGGGTCGTATCCACAGAGATAAAGGGATTCCAGTTTCGTATAAAATGGCTAGAATATTTTTTAACTCTAAGGAGTTTTCTTGACTGAGATTAGTTAACCTTGAACCGATAACATTGTTAAATTTATGATATTTGAGTATTTTATTCGGATGGTCATTATTGGCCAGAGTTTTTTTAAAGATAATTGCTTGCTGATTGTTTGATTCGATCAGTTCTTGGATTTCTTCTTCACATTTTAAGATTTGGGTCAAATTTTGCTGCTGTATATTCCGAAAAAGTTGGCATTTTTTGATCCATAAATAGCTTTGTTGATTTTTGATATTTTCGGCTGTTATTCGTTCTGAAAATCTCATGATTATCTCATGATCGATTCCCCAATGATGGGGATCGCAGCCTGTAGCTATTGCCACTTCATGAATTGAGAATAAATCAATCGGTTTAATCTCTTTTTCAATAAATCTATAGGGTAGAAAAAATTGAACTTTTTCTAGGGAAGATTGACAGATATTTTCTGATTCTCGTTTAAATTTTTTCAGGTGATTAATCAATTCATTTTCTTGGAGATGATTACCCAGACTTATTCCTTCATTGGGGGTTAAAGATTGATATTCTCCACGTTTTTGAGGTTCTTTTTCTGTGGGATGATAACTGTTGATATCTTTAACAATCCAAGCTCTCAGCATTAAAGATTTGTTTTCTTCTGTAAGGCTAACAAATAAGCAGGGATTTTTGTCTGTTGATTTTTGAGAAACATTTAGCGATCGCTGCTGGCGATTATTTTCTAAAGTATTGATTAAAACTTCCCATTTTGTTTGATATTTTTTTAGCCATTCTTTTAATAACTTTGCCAGAGCATCTGTTGAGTTTAACTGAATAACTAAATAGCCAATAAATATTTCTAACCAAGAAAATTTTGATTGAGAAGTATAGGTAAAATGTCTTTCATCTAATTGATAGATTATTTCTATAAAATCAGACCAAGAGAAAGGAATTTTTCTAGGTAAATCCACTAAATTATCCCTCACTTCAATTACTAAATTTTCATAAGCTGTATTAAGTTGATCTTGATAATTCTTGTTTTCAAATACACATCTAATCCAGGAGATAATTTCAGGTATTCTTCCCTCTACTCGTGCTAAATCTAGCAACCTATCCCAAGCTTTTAAAAGAACATTAGTAGGAATAAAAAATGCAGATTTTGCAACCAATTTTTCCTTATCAGCCATTACTGCCATCCCCACTACTCCCCCCAATTGCTCATCCCAGATAGCTGTCCCACTAAACCCACCTTCTACAGCATATCCCGTGCTTTTATTATCTTCTATCTGAATTTTGTTGTTAGCAATATCACCTTGTATCTTACCATCAGACCAGACACCTTCGTTTCTGGAAAAACCATAAGCTTTATAATTATGATCAGATAAATCTCCTATTTCATAGGTAATTAAAGAAACTGGTTGAGCTTGTGAAGGAACTGAATCTTTTAATTTTAAGATAGCAATATCTTGGGGATCATTGCTGTTAATTTTAACCGGATACCAAACCTCTACGGTTGTTTTTAAAGATGTACCCGATGCAATTATCGGAAAATCACACTCAATAATGTCAGTGGGTTTCTTAGTAGATGTAACTATTAATCCTAAAGATTCATTAACAACATGAGCGCAGGTAATCAAGTATTCTGATGATATTAGAAATCCTGCCCCAACAATTTCTATTTTATCATCTTGATTTTTTCGTTGCTTATAAATTCTGACCACAGAAAATTCTAGAGATGCAACCATTATTTCTATCTAAGTCCTCATTGAGTAGATGATTGCTTATTTTTTTCCTTGTTATCCCATTTTAGGGTAATTTCATAATTAACATCGGCACTGCCAGATGCAATAATAGCCCCTAGACCAACAGTCATTTTTATCCCGAGTTTTACCTCTACCTGATCAGGAGGTTCATTCAAACTTTTGACCTTATTAATTATGGCATTTGCCACCGGTTTTATCCCATTTAATGCGTCTTCAAAAGATTGAGTGGCTTTAACAGCTATTTGATCTGTTCGACTAATAAGTTCATCTTCTGGTTTCGGTTTGGGTAAGGGTAACTTTTCATCCACCTCGATGTAAATAGTCCCCTCCTCTGAGGTAAATTCCACTAAACGAGTCATAAAAATTCTCCTGTTTATTTTATTGCGTTTGCCCAGACTTAATCAATCACAACGCCATCTTTTTGGCCTCATACCTAATTATATCTCTTTACCAAGTATTTGGTTGAAAGTCAGCATCATTAATAATTGCCACCGTATCCCCAGAGGGTTTAATCACAAATAGACCTTTTTTATAAGCATAGCGATCTACACCTTTGTTAATTTCAATTCCCGCCACTGCACCGTAAGCTCGATAGTTTTTGTAATGGGGAAAAGCGATTTTAAAACGAGTCAAATTTTCGATAAATTCATCCACATCATCTTTAGATAATCTAGATTTACATTCCACCACCACGAGTTCTGTATCATCCACCGCTAGTATATCAATTTCCATGGCGATGCCCTGACGTTTGACTCTGGCACGGGGATAAACTTCCTTAATATCAATGCCTTTCTCCTGAAAAAGCCGTAAAACCGCCGGTTCTACCAATTCTTCCACAAATCGACCCCAGGGAGTGGTGAGACTATCTACCGCTTTGCTGGTTCGTTCTACGGTGCGTTTCAGTTCTGCCATCGAGCGCTCGACTTCGGCGGCCCGGCGATCGCTTTCTAATTTCGCTTCGGCAAAAATACGTTCCATTTCGGCCCGAGGAAGATCGCTTTCCCTTAAACGGCGATCAAACTCCTCGGCCGAAGCGCGGAATAGCT
The DNA here is from genome assembly GCF_020245885.1 of Microcystis sp. M165S2. Classification (NCBI taxonomy): domain Bacteria; kingdom Bacillati; phylum Cyanobacteriota; class Cyanophyceae; order Chroococcales; family Microcystaceae; genus Microcystis; species Microcystis sp. M165S2. The sequence continues at coordinate 7,110 of NZ_JADBTZ010000079.1, forward strand.
GGTAAATATCCTCAAGGGTTACAGGTTCACTCATCGAAAATTTTGGGTCTGAAACCCCGTCGTTCTACGACGGCTTTACCGTTAAATACTAGCGCATTTACCAAATATATGCTAAAATGTGAGACATGGAAAAAGCCTACTCGTTTCGATTTTACCCCACACCCGAACAA
>NZ_JADBTZ010000008.1:0-2749 GCF_020245885.1 Microcystis sp. M165S2
CGCACTTTTTCTCGGTCAATGATTATAATAAGTTATAGCTTAGAAGCTAATCAACAACTAAAGCTTATGCTTGTAGCTAAGTGAAATCATTGATTAAGAGACCTGTGCTTTTCAATAACTTTTTCAGCAGACCCTAATTAGCAAAGGTTTAACTGTGCCACACAGGTGTGAGAACCGCTATAAATCTGGTTATTAAAAACGGTTCTTCGTTACTTGGTATGGTTCGGTAGGGTGTCATAAATCGACTAAATCCTTATCTGGCAAGAGATTTAATTTATTAGTTCGCTCTAGATCGAAAACAATTGACAAAAATCTCAGCAATGTCTCTCTCTATAAGGGTTTCATCTCTTATAATCCTGTATGTTGCATAAGACAAACCGAAGAGCCAATTTTTCAGAACGATTCAAGTCCCCCTTGAAAAGGGGGATTTAGGGGGGAGCCACCCGCCTATCGGCACCACCCTTATCAAGGGGGACAGGGGGGATCAAACGACCCGTTGATTAAAAACAAAAATTATGTGCCGGGCTGTGTTAGAATCAACGCTTAAAGAAAAAGCTAAAAGCTAGAAAACCAAACAGGGCATCTAACCTTTAGCTATTCTTGTTCAACGTCACAGTTATCAATGTGTACGAGACATTGGTAACTGTTATTTTTGTTTCTTGAAGCGGGAAACCAATCCTAAACCACCCACTGCCAGAAGTCCGAGGATAGTACCCGGTTCGGGAACGGATTGATGGAAAGAATTTTGCAATTGGAATAGACCTTCATTGGGATTAGCGGCAAGGGTATTTGTGACGGTCAACAGTTTCTTGGGGGTGATAGGGATGAAACCGCTAGGAGGGACCGGTGAGCCGTTAACTGAAACTAAGGTATTAGGTATCTCAGCAAATGTCTCGGTTACAGTCCCGTAGTTGGATGATACGTCTGAATCCAGGTCAACCCCGATAATAGACTTGTTGGAGCCAATGACCTCGATTGTATATGTGAAAGACCCAGAATTCATATTAGGATTAGTGGAACCCTGTGTCAGAGCATCGTATGTGAAATAATGATGACCACCCATCTCGGTCAGCGCAACATCATCCCCAGCCTCGAACCCACTCCCATTGTGCGAGACGTACGTAACTTTTTTGTCCCCCTCAATAAGAGCAGTTCCGCCCGTCCAGTCCGCCCAACTTAACATCGCGGCACTCGCACTGGTAGCGGTAAGCACCGAGCCAGCGAGAACCCCGATGGCTAGAGAGCCAGAAGCAAAAATTTTGGTTAATTTGTTGGTTGTCATCATAACTGAATTATCCAGCGTTAATTGTGTGTACTATAGCCATCAAAAGAAGTTAAGCAAGTGTTAAGCTCGCTGATAACTTTTTGTTTGACTTGACAGAACTATAGCAAAATTTTTCAAAAAAAATCAAGTGTTTTAGAAAAAATTTTCCAGCAATATTTATCTATTTTTTGTCCAATTTATAGCAGTTTTTCTTGAACATAACTACCCAAAAATTGACAAATATACCCAAGCTTTTTGGTGAAAGTTGGACAAATAAACAGGCTCTACTTAAAAAAAAAATCTCTCAATTTGTTACAAAACTTAATCAAGAGAGGGACATATATAAAACTTAACAGTTTTGACTGTCAAAACTGGAGTTCGATAGCAATCAACTCCCTAACGAGTTGACATACCCCAAAACCCCCGGACAAACTCAGGTTTTAGAAAGACCAAAAATCCCGTTTAATATCTGTATCTAAAGAGGTATGAGTAATTTTCCTAAATCATCTATAGTTACCAGCGTAGGGTAATGGCAGTATAAAAGTGGACAACTGACTCTCTAAAGTTGGACGATTCTCTCTCGATAAATTTCTTTAATTTAAAACCGAGTCATATACATGAATAACCTCATCACTATTCGAGAAGCCTCCGATTTACTCGGAGTTAGCATTAAAACCCTCCGGCGCTGGGAACAACAGGGTAAAATTGCCCCAATTCGTACCCGCGGCGGCCATCGCCGATTTCGACCGGAAGATCTCTTACAATCTGGTCAAGCAAACCCATTGATTATTGGCTATGCTCGTGTTAATCGACCTGAACAAAAACCCCAATTAGACATCCAGATAAAAGCGTTAGAAGACTTTTGTCATCAACAGGGTCAACCCTTTGAAATTCTCACCGATATCGGCAACGGAGTCAGCTACAATCGCCCTAGTTTTATGCGTCTAGTGGAGATGATTTGTCACGGTGAGGTGAAATCTCTAGTTTTAACCCATGCGGAAACTGTTAGTCGCTTTTGTCATGATTTTATTTTGGGTTTGTGCCGTCTCTTCAAAATCCAAGTCATTCTCCTCAATCAACTCCATGAATCCATTACAGATGAGGATTTATTGGACGATCTGCAAGCCCTTATCACCATCTGTTACGATCATCTCTACCCACTACATAACCCGGCTCATCAGCAATTACTAGAATACCTAGGGGCGTTTAAGGATGTCCGTCTGGCTTAAAATCGTCCTTGGCGTGGGTTTCTCGTCCCTCCTTGTTGCCTGTCTGATGCCGCCTCTGCTATTCCCCGAACAAGGGCCAAGAATAGTAATATTTTAGCTGACGGCTGACGGCTATGTTGACATCCTCACCGCCGTAAACGGACGGTGATTCCCAAACCTCACGATTTAGGTTTCTGCTTCTTTCCCTTGCGGGGTTCCGCACCTGCCTTAACAGATTTACTCTGTTCTGGTCTTATGGTCGCTCTACAGACTGACA
>NZ_JADBTZ010000080.1:0-7159 GCF_020245885.1 Microcystis sp. M165S2
AGGCCGAATTTGAAGTCTTTTCTGAACGAAACCCCCTACTATCTGTGGTCAAGGTTCAGTTTTTAGCTTGGTTATCGCTTTTTCCATTGTAGCTTAAAGCCGTCGTAAAACGACGGGGTTTTAACCCAAATTTTCGATAATTGTCCTAAGTAGGGTTTGCGGCAAAAAGTCTTTTAGTGGGGACAGGGTGTGGGGTCATAATTCCCGACGACCTTCTAAAGCTCTCGCTAAGGTTACTTCATCAGCGTATTCCAGATCGCCGCCCATGGGCAACCCGAAAGCGATACGGGTAACTTTGGTGAAGGGTTTCAGTAAACCCCCGATATACAAAGTCGTGGTTTCTCCCTCGACACTGGGACTAATGGCCAAGATAACTTCCTGAATTTTTTTTTGGCTAACTCTAGTGACTAAAGACTGTATATTCAATTGATCGGGTCCAATCCCATCCATAGGCGAGATAACACCGCCCAAAACGTGATATTTGCCCGAATATTCCCGTGTTTTCTCCAAAGCAATCACATCTCTGGAGTCAGCTACCACACAGATAGTACCCGTTTCTCGGTTAGGATTGCGGCAAATTTCACAAATCGGTTCGGCCGAAAGATGAAAACAAACCTGACATAATCCTACTTGTTTTTTAGCATCCACGATCGCCTGGGCCAATTCGATCGCGTCTTGCTCCGGTCGTTTGAGAATATACAGGGCCAAACGTTGGGCGCTTTTTGGTCCTACCCCGGGTAATTTTTGTAACTGCTCGATCAAACGAGCTAAAGGCGGTGTATAAATAGCAGTTAATCCTCTTATCAGTTATCAGTTATCAGTTATCAGTTATCAGTTATCAGTTATCAGTTATCAGTTATCAGTTATCAGTTATCAGTTATCAGTTATCAGTTATCAGTTATCAGATTTGAGTTTTCAAGTGAGCAGTGTTAAATAGAAGTTTCCTACTGTCTTTTCACTGCTCACTGTTTACTGTTTACTGCTCACTGATTAAGACCGTTTGGGTAAACGCACATCGATAACACTGGTGTTAAAATTATAATTATCTCCTTCCAACTCGATTAAAGTGCCAATTTTCACCTTTTGACCGCCAACAACCGCACCAGTATCGGTAACTTCCGCTTGACCACTGAGAGTCATAATCATATCTTGAGAATAGTTTTCTGTGCGGGGATCGGGTAGGACTTTCACACTACCATCTGGCTGCGGAACTAAGACATTTCTCGATAAAGGTTTAACATTTTTTATATCCACTTGACCGGCTGGTTGATTACGAATAACAATATTAGTTTTCTTCTCGGTATTGAATTGATTAATCAAAGCGTTGGGATTGAGAACACTTAAACCCCGGACAATAACATCCACTTCTATGGGTTCTTTGGTAACTTGAGCGATCGTACTTTTACCACTCGTACCCGGGACAACAAAAATACCAACTATAGTCAATAAAATTACTAAGGCCGCTCCGAGATCGAGCAAGCTAAATTTACCGAATAAACGTCCTTTTGAGTCTAATAAATTCATAAGCGGTTCACTATAAAATTTTGGGCATAAGGGAGAAGACAGTCATCAGTGGGAACAAGGGAGAATAAATAAAAATAATCTCCTGACTCCTGACTCCTAACTCCTGCCTCCTAACGGCTAGTAAATTCTATCATGATCGGAATCTTGGTCGCGGACGGGAAGTCTGACTTAAGATAGAAGATCGGAGTCTCACACGGAGCGATCGATAGACAATGGCCGGTAAAACTCAACTTAAGAAACAAGAAAAGCAATTATCTCCAGTCGATCTGACCCCTTCTGACGGTAACAACCTCGAAAAAGTTGCCCCCGTTAAACATTGGTCGATCGAAGATAGCGAAAATCTCTATCGCATCCAAGGCTGGGGAGAACCCTATTTCTCGATCAATGCCGCGGGAAACATTACCGTTTCGCCCCAGGGAGAAAGGGGCGGTTCTTTGGACTTATACGAGTTAGTTTCGGCGATTAAGCGGCGGAATATCGGTTTACCCCTGTTAATTCGGTTTAGTGACATCCTCGAGGATCGGATCGAGCGCCTGAATGCCTGTTTTAACCGAGCGATCGCCCGTTATAATTATCCCAACGTCTATCGCGGTGTCTATCCGATCAAGTGCAATCAACACCGTCACATCGTCGAGTCTTTAGTGCGTTTTGGTAAACCCTATCAATTTGGGCTGGAGGCTGGTTCAAAACCTGAGCTAATGATTGCTTTAGCTACCCTAGAACCTGCCTTAAACGGCAAAAATGACAAAACACAACCATTGCTAATTTGTAACGGCTATAAGGACAAAGAATACCTGGAAACTGCCCTGTTGACCACTCGTCTCGGTCATCGGCCTTTGATTGTCATCGAACAATTGGAAGAATTATATTTAACCCTGCGCGTCAGTCGTCAGTTAGGAATTGCCCCTCATTTGGGAGTGCGTGCGAAACTGGGGACAAAAGGGGTGGGTCGTTGGGGATGTTCCACGGGAGACCGGGCCAAATTCGGTTTAACCGTCCCGGAAATCTTAACGGTGGTGACGGAATTAGAACAAGCGGGGATGTTAGATTGTCTGCAACTGCTGCACTATCATATCGGGTCGCAAATCTCCGCTATTAGCGTCATTAAGGATGCCATTCGCGAAGCTAGTCAGATTTATGTGGAATTAGCGAAATTAGGGGCAAATATGACCTATCTCGATGTGGGGGGTGGTTTAGGGGTCGATTACGATGGCTCAAAAACTAACTTCTATGCCTCGAAAAACTACAATATGCAGAATTATGCCAATGATATCGTGGCCGAGGTCAAGGAAGCTTGTGAGGATGCCCAGATTTCACCCCCAATTCTCATCAGTGAAAGTGGACGGGCGATCGCTTCTCATCAATCGGTGTTAGTCTTTGATATCTTGGGAAGTAGTGAGGTTCCCCAAAACCCTCCCGATCCCTGCAATGGGAAAGAACACCTCATCCTCCGTAATCTCTGGGAAACCTACACGGGTATCGATGAGCGCAATTATCAGGAAGCTTATCACGATGCGGGACAGTTCAAAGAGGAGGCGATTAGTCTGTTTAATTTCGGTTATCTCAGTCTCAAAGAACGGTCTAGAGCCGAACAATTGTACTGGGCTTGTTGTCACAAAATTCTGCAAGTGGCCCGACAACAGGATTATGTTCCCGATGACTTGGAAGACTTAGAGCAAATTATGGCCTCAATTTATTATGCCAATCTCTCGGTTTTTCAGTCAGTTCCCGATAGTTGGGCGATCGATCAACTATTTCCGATTATGCCGATCCATCGTCTCGATCGAGAACCTACCCAAAGAGGAATTCTCGCCGATTTAACCTGTGATAGTGACGGGAAAATTGCCCAGTTTATCGATTTGCGCGGGGACGTAAAATCAGTTTTAGAATTGCATCCGTTGGAGTACAAAAACGGTAAACATTCTCCAGAACCCTATTATCTAGGAATGTTTCTGGTGGGTGCTTATCAAGAGATTATGGGCAATTTACATAATCTTTTTGGCGATACTAACGTGGTACATATTCAGATGAGTCCCAAGGGATACGATATCGAGTATCTAGTCAAAGGAGATACGATCACAGAAGTATTAAGTTATGTACAATATTCTGCGGAAGACTTGTTAGAAAGAATTCGTCTTCGTTGTGAACAAGCTTTGCAGGAAAATCGCATGACTGTGGAAGAATCCCAATTACTACTACAGGATTATGAACGCAGTTTGCGACGTTATACCTATCTAGTGGGTGGGGATTGATGATTGCTCTTGCCGATCGAGTAATCGATCGAGGATGATAGAAAATAGACAAAATAGATAGGCAGTAAGGGGAAGCAGTGGAAAAGGGAACGCTGGTAGAATTTCGCGTCCAAGGAGAAAGGCGCTTAGGGGTGATCGATCGCCCAGAAGGTAAAAAAGATTGGATCGTCATCGATCAAGGGGGAAACCCGCATAAACTGCGTCCCCAACGCTTCGATTACATTGTCAAAGCAGGTCCGTCCAACCATAAGGAGATTGGCAATTTTCTGCGGGAAGTCCAACCCTATCTAGATGCTAGTGGTTTAGAAGTGGCCTGGGAATTATTAGCCGGGGAAAATCAGTTAGTCACTCCCGAAACCATGGCCGAGATCCTCTTTTCCGATCGCGGTCCGCAGTTTTGCTATGCGGCCCATTGTCTCTTGAGTGATGATAAAGTTTATTTTAAAAATAAAGGGGATGGTTACGAGGCCCGCTCGGAAAATCAGGTAGAGGAAATCAAACACCAGCTAGAGGTGGAACAACAGCGTCAACGGGAAAAAAGCCAATTTCTCCAACGTCTCCAGCAAGCCTTGGCCAGTGGAACGGTAGAATGGTCAGAAAGCGATCGAATTCGTCTGGAATCTCTAGAAAAATATATCCTCCAACCCGAACAAAAATACCCAGCAGCCATGGACATACTCTCGCTGCTGGGCCGTTCCCAAACCCCCGAGGCTGCTTTTGAATTGTTAGTCGATTTGAAATGGTGGAGTAGTCACGAAAACCTTTTCCTGCGACGCAGTTCCTACCCCGTTCAATTCTCGAAAAAGGTACTTGATGTGGCGCGTCTTAATTTACTCAATCCCCCTGCGGATGCGGATGTCAACAATCGTCTCGATTTAACTCACCAAAAAATTTATACCATCGACGATGAAAGTACCGAGGAAATCGATGACGGATTATCGGTAGAAATGCTCGCAGATGGTGGTCATCGTCTCTGGATCCATATTGCCGATCCTAGCCGTTTAGTGCTTCCTGATGATGAATTAGACCTAGAAGCGCGTCGTCGCAGTACCAGTCTTTATCTTCCCACGGGAATGGTTCCCATGTTTCCCCTAGAATTGGCCGCAGGTCCGATGAGTTTGGTACAGGGAAAACTTTGTCCTGCGTTGAGTTTTGGGGTAATCCTCGATGAAACAGGGGCGATCGCCGATTATCGTATCCATCCTAGTACAATTAAACCCACCTATCGCCTCACCTACGAAGATGTGGACGAAATGTTACATCTGGACCTGCAGCATGAACCGGAAGTGAGGATTCTCAACCGTTGGGCCAAACAACGCCACGCATGGCGTAAATCTCAGGGATCGATTAACATCCAAATGCCAGAATCATCGATTAAGGTGAAGGCTAACGACGAAATTATCGTAGAATTGCAGGAAGTTTCCCCATCTCGGCAATTAGTGGCGGAAATGATGATTTTAGCCGGAGAAATCGCCGGTCGCTACTGTCAGGAACACGAGATACCCGTGCCTTTCCGCGGACAACCACAACCGGAATTACCCCCCGATGAGGAGTTAATTTTACTACCTGCGGGCCCGGTGCGTTCCTGTGCCTTGCGTCGCTGTATGCCGCGCAGTGAGATGACGACGATTCCTAACCGTCATGCTAGTCTGGGATTGAATACCTATTCCCAAGTAACTTCGCCAATTCGCCGTTATACTGACCTTTTGACCCATTTTCAACTAAAAGCCCATCTCCGGGGCGATCAACTGCCTTTTACGCGGGATAGAATGCAGGAAATTCTCTATAGTGTCGCTAGTTCGGCCCAAGAGGCCACCTCGGTGGAACGACAAACTAATCGTTATTGGAGTTTGGAATTTTTGCGACGACAGGGAGATCAAGTCTGGCAAGCTTTGGTGTTGCGCTGGCTGCGGGAAGAGGAAAATTTAGGCTTGATTTTATTGGAGGAATTGGGGTTAGAATTACCCCATCGTTTTGAGCGCTCGGTATCTTTAGGCGATCGCTTTCAAGTGCAAGTTAGTCGCTCTGATCCCCACCGGGATGAGATCCGTTTTCGCGAGTTGTCGGGTTTTGTCTCCTCTCAAGCAAGTTAATCTCTCGCACAGACAGAATTCAGAAGTCGGGAGATAGGGTGATAGGGATTTAGGGGTTTAGGGAAATTTCAGCCAAATGCTCCACTACCCCACACCCCACACCCCTCTGATAGATCAAATCAACCTACGGGCGCAAATCTGCTGTAAAATGTTATTATCTAGCAGTTAAAAGAGCCAAAAACTTCTGCATAATCCCAACGTATGACCATAACAATACGATTTGATTTGCCTATTAATATTTCGGAATCTCTCCATTCACAAGCAGAGGAACAGGCTAAGATAGCATATATCATGACTTTGTTAAAACATGGAGAAATTAGTAGTGGGATAGCCGGCAGGTTATTGGGAGTCTCTCGTTTAGAAGTTCTCGAACTTATGGGTCAATATGGGGTTGCCATCTTCCCCGACCAAAATCGAGAAGAGTTAGAACAAGAAATTACAGAAACCCTGCAATTATTAGAAGATTCTCCTGCGTGATTATTGTCTCTAATACCACTCCGTTAAGTGAGTTAGCTAAAGTTGGTCAACTTAACTTACTCCAAAAACTCTTTGGTAAAATTATCATTCCCCAAGAAGTTTATAATGAAGTCACCACGGGAAATCATCGGGCTGCTTCGGTTGTTCCTACTGCTCAGTGGATTGAGGTATTTACCATTCAATCTCCCGCTCAATTATTACAGTTGCAAATTCAGTTTAAACTCGATTTAGGTGAAGCGGCTACAATTATCTTGGCAGAAGAATTAAAAGCGAATCGAGTCTTAATAGACGAAAAATTAGGACGAAAAGTCGCCCAGTCCAGAAATTTGCCTGTAACTGGAACAATTGGACTTTTATTAATTGCCAAGAAGAAAGGAATTATTATTGAAGTTAAACCCATTTTAGATCAGTTTTTGAGTCAAGGCAAAAGAATTAGCCCAATTCTTTATCAAGAAATATTAGGAATGGCCGAAGAAAGCTAGAAATTAATTCCAGACAGAAACCAGAATATCCAACTTGTCGATACCTCAGTAACGTGAAAAGCGCTATAGTACATTTAGATCGGCCATCATCGCCATTACAAGAGAATATGCCATGAGGGAAAAAGCACTAGATTAAAGGTTTTAGCCCCTCTAAAAGCGGCTAATGTACGAAAACAGAATACTCCTTTAAACTGGCTCTTCGTTACTCTTTATGCTAAATCAACAGACAAGATGCCAAGATAACATACTTCTAACCCAAAAATTCCGAAAGTTTCTAAAGCCATAGCCTCTTCGTTTTATTAGTTTAAGTTTATTGTTGATTCCCTCGACC
>NZ_JADBTZ010000081.1:0-19210 GCF_020245885.1 Microcystis sp. M165S2
AATTTAAAAGCTGACTTAGTAAATTCGGCACTTCCTCCCTGATGTTTTTTCTTAAAGTTGGGATACTTAGTACGACCAGCAAAGAAATTGGTAAAAGCTGTTTGTAGGTGTCTTAACCCTTGTTGCAAAGGTACACAGCTAACTTCGTTTAAAAAGTCTAATTCTTCTTGTTTTTTCCAATCGGTTAGCATTGAAGAAGTTTGAGCGTAGCCTACTCTTTCTTGCTTTTCGTACCATGCTTGTGTTCTGACATGGAGAGCTTTATTGTAAACTAATCTTACACAGCCCAAGGTGCGCCGCAATAGCGACTCTTGTTCGGGTGTGGGGTAAAATCGAAACGAATAGGCTTTTTCCATGGGGAGCATTTTAGCATATATTTGGTAAATGCGCTAGTATTTAACGGTAAAGCCGTCGTGAAACGACGGGGTTTCAGACCCAAATTTTCGATGATTTCCACATTTTGAGCAATTTTTAACCTCTTCAGGGATAAGATAGTGCTTGTGTCACCTAAACATTGATCTATGAGCGGCTTTATTATAAAAATAATCTTGATATCGGCTTTGATTTCCCTGGGAATTAAATATCTTGCCCCTTTATTATCGATCGCTCCCAGTCCTCTTAACACTTTAATTCTGGTTTTTACTCCTTTTCTGCTCACGGTTTTTGCCCTCTGGAGACGGACAATAACTGATTAAGAATTTTTCTCCTTACTCATCATGACTTTTGGCAGCAGCCTCGGTTTAGTTCTGTTAGTCTTTTGTCTGTTGATTCTCTGGCAGATTCGACAGATTCTCTTATTATTATTGATGGCGATTCTTCTGGCTCAGATTTTAAATTTGGCTGTGACTTGGTGGCAGCGTCATCACCTCAAGCGTTCCTACGCCCTAATTATCACTCTTTTTGGCTTCTTTATTGGTATTATCGGTATTTTTGTGGGGATTATACCCGCTTTAGTCCAACAATTTCGCCAATTATTTAGTTTATTACCCCAAGCTATAGAAAGACTCTGGGGACAAGTCCATAGTCTTGAGGATTATCTCGATCCTAGTCTGGCCAGTGTCTTACCGGACTTTAAAACACTGCTCGCTCAATTACAACCCCTGATTAACCAAATTGCTGGCCGGGGTTTAAGCATTTTTTACGGTACTTTCGGCATTATCCTCAGCTTACTGCTAATTGTTGCCCTGGGCTTGATGATTCTCGCCGATCCTGCCGCTTACCACCGTTGTTTTCTGCGTTTATTTCCTGCTTTCTACCGTTCTAGGGTACGATCGATCCTAGAAGAGTGCGATCGAGATTTAAAAACTTGGCTGAAAGGGATTTTCTGTCATATGTTGATTATGACCTTGGGCAGTTGCCTGGGTTTATCCCTGATCGGCATTCCCCTCGCTTTTTCCCAATCTATTCTCGCGGGATTTCTCACCTTTATCCCCAACCTCGGGCCAGTTTTAAGCACGATTTTACCCTTTTCTATCGCCCTTCTGGAAGCTCCCTGGCAACCCTGGGCGGTTTTACTACTCTACAGCAGTATTTATCTGTTAATTCAATATTTCGACCGTCATTCACCGCTGCCCATTTTAACAGTGCGGTCGCTCAAGCTCTTACCCGCTTTTACCCTGTTGACCCAGTTGTTTTTCGCCTCGATTTTTGGCTTTTTAGGGCTATTTCTGGCGGTTCCCCTGACGCTTATCGGTCGTATTTGGCTAAAGGAAGCTTTGATCGAGGATATTCTCAATCATTGGCAGACCGGGGATAAAAACTTTTAAACTGGGGATCTAGGATTCGAACCTAGGAAATGGCGGGACCAAAACCCGCTGCCTTACCGCTTGGCTAATCCCCATTGGACAGACCTTTTTAATACTAGCATTTATCTCCCCGGTTTTGTCAAGAAGTTTATAAAAATTTTTTACTTAGGGCTTGCTGAATAAATCTAAAAACTTTGTTGGATAAGGCTTTTAGACTTTTTTTCCCTCAAAAAGTGCCGAACCTGGGAGTGATCGGGGGTAAAATTCCGGGACTTTTTCCCTGAAAATTAGGTAACTGACTACCTCAAAATCGGTAAAACCCTACACCCTACACCCCACACCCCACACCCTGCCCCCACGAAAAACTTTTTGCCGCAGACCCTAAATACGTCTTAGCTTAGAGGGATTTAAGGAGAAAAATCTATGGATAATAGCGCACAAAACTGGTACATTGTCCAGGAAAATACCGGAATTTGTCAGATTATAGCCCTAGAAAACGGAAAAACCCCAGTCAGTGGTCAATACTGGGGTCCTTTTGCCGAGCGGGGAGAAGCGATCGCCCGTCGGGTGGGTTTAATTCGAGCGGGCAAATGTCAACCTATTGTTTAGCGGTATTGGTGGGCGTTTTTTTGCCTTCAGTGATTTCTTTTTCCAAGATTTCAAAAGCCTTCTTGAATTGAGGATCCTGGAAGGTTCCCACCCGATCCCGTTCCTGTTGAAGATTTTTGCGATCTTCCTCGCTCAGTTCCGACTCCACATCCGGATGAATACCATCTTTATTGATGTCGCGTCCTTTGGGGGTGAGATACTTGGCAATCGTCACCGCTAATCCCGAACCGTCACTGAGACTGCGTACCGATTGCACTAATCCCTTACCAAAGGTTTTCGTACCGACAATAGCCGCCCGATCATGATCCTGTAAAGCCCCGGAGAGAATTTCACTAGCACTGGCGGAACCCCCATCGACGAGGACAACCAGCGGTTTATTAGTCAAAGCTTGATTGTTGGCCCGTTGACGTTCCGTCACCCCTTTGCGATCGACCGTAGAGACGATTAAACCATCAGGTATCCACATCCGAGCGATTTCGATGCTGGCGTAGAGTAAACCGCCGGGGTTAGAACGCAGATCGAGAATATAACCTTTCACATCTTCGGTTTCCAATTCGCGAATCGCTTGACTCATATCGCCACTAGCTTGGGCGCTAAATTGATTAAGACGGATATAACCGATTTTACCGATCGGGGTGTTTTCCGTGTGGGCGCGCACCGGGTGAATTTCAATTTTGGCCCGGGTAAGAGTCAATTCTTTCTTCTCCTCACCCCGTTGAATCGTGATCTTAACGCTTGTCCCCACTTTGCCGCGGATCATGCTCACCGCTTGCTCCAGTTCCATGCCTTCGGTAGATTTACCATCGATAGAAATAATCACATCTTTAGGCAGCACACCAGCTTTAGAAGCGGGAGTATCTTCAATGGGTGAAACCACGACTAACTGCTTAGTTTTCTCATCTTTGGTCAGTTGAATCCCTACCCCGGTCAATTCTCCTGATGTATCGATCTTCATATTGTTAAACTCTTTGGGATCCATAAAACGGGTATAGGGATCATTGAGAGTTTTCAACATCTCGCGGATAGCGGTGTATGCTTCCTCTTGATTTTTGTAGGAACGATTTAAATACTGATTGCGGATGGCGTTCCAGTCCGATTGATTAAAAGTGCCATCTAAATAAGTGCGGTTGATGATCTGCCAAACCTCATCAACGGTTTCCTTGGGACTTTCCTGAAAAAAAGCTTGACTTTGAGAGAGACGGAATCCCGCCCCCGTGACGGCGACGGTAGACAGGACCACTGCTGTAGCACCGAGAACAAGTCCGCGTTTGTTGATAACCATAGGTAATTTTCGGATAAATTAGGCTGTTCTTGCCAGAACGCTCTTTCTGGCTGACCGTCGAAATATCTTGGCAAAAAGGAGCGTTTAGGTTTCCTGGAGACAGACAAAAGAACGCCTGTAGACTACTACTGTTATAACATTGATTATCTACTTCTTTGTCAAACTGGTTATTTGAGTAGCGATCGAGTTGCCAGCAGCCCACCTCGCGACCTAAGATAACAGCAAAACTGTCCCGGATTTTCCCTATGAGTGATCAAATCCTTTCTTCCCTCTCCCTGGAACAAAAACGACAAAACCTGCGCCACCAAAGGCGATCGAAGGTGTGGCAAGCCTTGGGTCGCTTTCTGGTGGTTAGTGGTTTAGCGACGGGATTAGCTTGGGGGATGACTTCGCCCTATTGGACAATTACCAAGGCCGGACAGGTGGAAATCGAAGGCACGGAATTAATGTCGCCCGAGTCGATTCGTGCTTGGCTAAAATTAAGCTATCCTCTGTCTCTCTGGGAATTACCTACCCATCAATTGCGAGAAAAATTAGCGGCTATTCCCGCTATTGCCGACGTTAAGATCGAGCGGCAATTATTACCCCCGAAAGTGATTGTTTCTATTCAAGAAAGAAAACCCGTTGCCCGTTGGCGTTCCCATCAACAGCAAGGCTTTTTAGATGCCTCGGGAACGATAATTCCTAAAAACTATTATGGTCGAACTCTGCCCAAAACCCAATTACCTAGCTTAGAAGTGCTTGGTTACGACCGACAATATCAACAACAGTGGCAAAAAATTTATCCCTTAGTTGATAACTTATCGATTAAAGTTACCGCCATCGATTGGCGCAACCCTAGTAATCTTGTACTAAAAACTGAACTGGGACAGGTCTATTTAGGTTTTTATAAAGATAGATTGCCCGAAAAATTAACCGCTCTCGTACAATCGCGGCAATTGTCATCCAAGATACCTCTAGCGCGAATTCTCTACATTGACCTGAGCAATCCCGATGCTCCCACTGTACAATTAAAACCGCAGCCAGCCCCTATCGTTGCCAAAGTAACGGCAACTGGTAGGGATTAACTGGAATTGATCAGCAAATAACCGCAATTATTCCCTTTGTGTATTGCCAAAAACCCCAAATTATGATTTTCTGAACCAGAAACTGATAATGTAGATACTGGAACAGACATAATATTAGTGATAGTGTTAACATTGCATCTCTAATTCATCAAATCAATAACAGAATCTTGTACTAAGAGTGTTCCAATTCCAATGACATCGATTAATGAAATCGTTCCCACCTATCCCAATCTGAACAGTAACGATTATGCCAGTTCAGCTATGAGCGAAGATAATCATTACTCTCAGAATAATGCTGGAGTATTATTTACTCGCCCCCATGAATCACAGATGACACCCCGAGAAGAAAGTCGTAGTAATCGCATCGTGCCAAGCAATGTCGCCAAGATCAAGGTGATCGGGGTCGGCGGTGGGGGCTGTAACGCCGTTAACCGCATGATCGCCAGTGGCGTGACCGGAATCGAATTTTGGGCAATTAACACCGATGCCCAGGCCCTGGCCCATTCCTCCGCCCCCCAGAGGTTACAAATCGGGACAAAATTAACCCGCGGCCTAGGGGCGGGCGGTAATCCGGCGATCGGACAGAAAGCGGCGGAAGAATCTCGGGATGAAATCGCCCAAGCATTGGAAGGAACCGATCTAGTCTTTATTACCGCCGGGATGGGCGGCGGCACGGGAACGGGGGCCGCTCCAATTGTGGCCGAAATTGCCAAGGAAATCGGCTGTTTGACCGTGGGAGTTGTGACTCGTCCCTTTACCTTCGAGGGTCGTCGTCGCACTAATCAGGCCGATGAAGGAGTGGGTGGTTTACAAAGTCGGGTCGATACCCTGATTATTATCCCCAATAACCAGTTATTACAGGTAATACCCGCCGACACTCCCCTACAGGAGGCTTTTCGCGTCGCTGATGATGTGCTGCGGCAAGGGGTACAGGGGATCTCGGATATTATCACTATCCCCGGTCTGGTGAATGTGGATTTCGCCGATGTGCGGGCAGTGATGGCCGATGCAGGTTCGGCCCTAATGGGCATCGGCATCGGTTCCGGAAAATCTCGGGCTAAGGAAGGAGCGATCGCTGCTATTTCCTCGCCGTTACTGGAATCCTCGATCGAAGGGGCGAAAGGTGTGGTCTTTAACATCACTGGTGGTCAAGATCTAACCCTACACGAAGTCAATGCCGCCGCCGAAATTATCTATGAAGTGGTGGATCCCAACGCTAATATCATCTTTGGGGCAGTCATTGACGAGAAAATGCAGGGAGAAGTCAGAATTACCGTCATTGCCACCGGTTTTTCCGGCGATTCCCCCTCTCGTCCCACCAGTAGCAAGGTGGTGATCAATGCCCCCGCACCCAGTCCAGCACCCACTCCCGAACCACCAAAACTCCCGGGATTAGATATACCCGAATTCTTGCAACAACGTCGTCGTCAGATTGATCGCTAACCTCCTATGACTGCCATTGCCCTCACCATCGCCGGTTCCGATAGTGGTGGCGGCGCGGGAATTCAAGCTGATTTGAAAACCTTCGCCTTCCACCGAGTTCACGGCACCAGCGCCCTTACCTGCGTTACCGCCCAAAATACCCTGGGGGTCGAGCGCGTCGAGTCCTTAAGTCCAGAAATGGTGACGGCCCAAATCGATGCCGTGGTCAGGGATATCGGTGTGTCAGCGGTCAAGACGGGAATGCTGTTTAGCAGCGAGATTATTGAAGCAGTGGCCGAGGCGATCGAGCGCTGGCGTTTGACCAGTTTAGTGGTGGATCCGGTTATGGTTTCGCGGGTGGGAGCCAAATTAATTGATGATCGGGCTGTAGATAGTCTTTTTGATAGTTTAATTCCTCTGGCTTCGATTATTACCCCTAATCGTTACGAAGCACAGCTTTTAAGTGGCATTGAGATCAATAATTTTGAGGCGATGAAAGCGGCCGCCGAAATTATTTTCCAGAAGTCGGCCACACCCGTATTAGTGAAAGGTGGCGGCATGAAAGGCCGGCTGCGTGGGGTTGATATCTACTTTGATGGGGAAGAATGGGAAACTTTTAAGACCAGAAGCGTCGAAACCAATAATACTCACGGGACTGGTTGTACTCTATCGGCAGCGATCGCCGCTAACCTCGCTTTGGGTGATGACCTGAAAATAGCGGTGAAAAAAGCCAAGGATTACGTTACTAACGCCCTCGATCATTCCCTCGCTATCGGTCGCGGAACCGGTCCAGTGGGCCATTTTTACCCCTTAAAAGCCCTAAATTAGTCAATTCAAGACCACTACGCCGCGTATTTCCCCCCAAGTACCCCAGAGTTGCACTGGTCGCCCCTCGGTTCCCCTCTCGGTCTATCGAGAATTAGTCAAAGAATTGCAGGCCACTCAGATTTTACAATTTTCTCTCAGCACCTCTGAACGTCTTACAACCTTGATGAATTTGTCTAATTTCTTCTTTCATTTCTTAGGCTATTCCCAAGCGGGGTAATCCTTTTTCATGTACCCCCATTAACTTTCTTAATTCAATAAGCTCTCCATGGATAATATCCATTACATGAAAACGGTCATAGACGATTTTAGCTTTGGGAAATAATTCCTTTGTTTGATAATTTACCACTGTTACATTTGGTAAATCGAGGATTTGCTCAAAATTTATCCACATAACCCACCTCCTGTTCTGTATTACCATTATACCATCCTCATACAGAAGCTAGAAGAGCCTAATTTTTAGTATATATAAGGATTGTACTTTAGCAATTTAAAGAGGTTACTTGTTGCTTTAGTAAGGATTTTAAGTCTTCTACTGACTCAGCAATATTAAGATTGGGGACTCCACTCATTGCCTTTTTACTGCATAAATTGTCCGGTTACTGAGTATAACATACTTTTTAAAAAATGGTATTACCCCTTAAATATTTCTACTTATGACCTAAGAGAGATGCTCCCGTATTTTCTTAAATGTATGGTAGGAGTGTCTGGGAGCAAGTCACTTTTGCGAGTGCATAAATCTGACACTCGTGGGACAAGTCACTGAGCACCTAAGACAAGATTGTTGACTTCAAACAAAGGGAAAAAAGATGTTAAAAATTACTGCGGATCTATATTCTGGACGAGCGAATCCGGAGTGGATTATCAGCGATGAACAGGAAATTCGCGCTACCCTGCGGGAAATCGCTAATAATGCTAGTGTCATCGCTAAATCGGCACCAGCCAACGCTGGTCTAGGATTACGGGGATTTTTAGTAGAACCCCTCAACGATGAGGTAGGCCGCAATTACAATCTGCCAGAGAGTATTTATTTAGCGGCTGGACAGTATGCTATCAGTTCTAAAGCTAATGCTATTGCGGAAAGACTGGTCGGTTTAATCAATAGTGCCGAAATAACCACCAGAATGACCCCTGAAGAAGAAGCTCTATCTTTAGATGCAGATCTACAGGGGTTTTTGCAGGAACAATTATATGTAGGTGAGCGCTTGACGCTCCTCGATACGGAAGGATTAGAATTATCCCCCGAAGCTGTCGAAATCCCCCTCGAAACCCCCAAGGCCGCCTGCCAATACGAATTGGGAGCTTATAA
Source organism: Microcystis sp. M165S2 (assembly GCF_020245885.1). Classification (NCBI taxonomy): domain Bacteria; kingdom Bacillati; phylum Cyanobacteriota; class Cyanophyceae; order Chroococcales; family Microcystaceae; genus Microcystis; species Microcystis sp. M165S2. The sequence goes on from NZ_JADBTZ010000081.1 coordinate 8,260, forward strand.
TCCCAATTTCTGGAACAACAACGCAACTATCCTGCGGAACAATAACTGCTACAATTACGCCAGTAACAAACGCACCGATACCTTTGCCCAACCCGGACGCGGTTGTGGTAATATCTACCGCTCGCTCACCTGTGCGGAAGTGACCCGAGCTTCCCTGTGTGATGGCTTACACGTGCGTTATAATTGTTTCCCCGCCTCCGAAGCCCCTCGCTATCTGGTCGCCCTAGTTATAGCTCCAGGACGAGATTTCCACTGGTATCGACTGAATAAAGAGGGTTTCTGGAGTCATAAACCTGGTTCCACGCCGGTCAGAAATGTTGATAATAGTAACCGGGTGATTACAAATCCCGAAACCTGTAATCGCGGAATTTATACGCAATTTTGTGGCTATTTCTATACTTGTAAGAGCCAAAAAATTCGTTAAACGTTTCAACTCAGGTCAGTTAGATGGCTAAGGTAGAACCCGAGGGAAGGAGGGGAAAGGTGGCAGCAATTATGGTGATCGCCATCTCCCTCTTTTGCCTGCTCGGCCTAATAGTTTACACTCAGACAGTGGAGGCCATTGTGCAAGTAGAACTCGATATATTTAGTGGTCGTCCCAATCCCCATTGGACTCTTAACGAGCGCGATAGTCAGGAACTACTCCAACGACTGCAGCGTTTGTCCCCTACCAACGCCGGTGAACCTAGTGGCAATTTGGGTTATCGAGGGGTGATCCTCAGTAATCCCGAAGGTGCGATCGCTGGATTCGAGTGGATCGTTTGTTCGGATGGATTAGTGGTCGGATACAAGGGAGACTCATCCCAGAAGTTTATCGATGCCAATCGTAACTTGGAACGTTGGTTAGTACAAACTGGTAAGACAACTTTGGGGCCGGATATACTGCGCTCGCTGCCTCAAGAGTTCGGTGGTGATTTCTAGGCATATTTTTAGCTTTTCAAGAGTTGGTTGCCAGTATTTGATAAAAACTAGGACTTGTGCGCTACATTCTGGTAAATTCCCCCGCTATCTCTAACCCCGTGTGCAACTATAAAACTTCTTTCTTTCTACCCTAACTGTCCTTTGCCCGATTTGCTATAGTTTAATGCTTGAAATATCGATCATCGTCAAAAAAATCGGGTATCAAAGCTAATTCATACCCGAAAACTTTTCATCTCGATCGCTATCTTAGGCTTTCTGTTCCTGTTTAGATTTATGTAGGGGATCCATATAAATCTCTAAGCGCTTAAATACCACAGAGGAAAGGGTAGTTAAAACCAAATAAACTACAGCAACAGCGATATAAATCTCGAAAGCTTTATAGGTAGTGGCTACCATTAATTGACCTTGCCGGAATAATTCTTCAAAACCGATTACTGCCGCTAAACTGGTATCTTTAATTAGGGTGATAAATTCATTCCCCAACGGTGGCAACATCCGGCGAAAAGCTTGGGGAAAAATCACCTCGCGCATGGTTTGCATCGGGGACATTCCTAAACTAGAACAAGCTTCCCATTGACCATTATCGATCGATTGAATACCGCCGCGCATAATTTCAGCTAAATAGGCCGCCACATTTAAACTTAGGGCAAATAGGGCCGCCGGTAAACGATCTAAGTCGATATTTAAGCCAATTTCTCGGAACAACCCGGGCAAACCAAAATAGATCAAGAATAATTGCACCAGCATGGGTGTTCCCCGAAAGAAATCCACATAGATGCGGCAAATTATTTTTAACCATTTGTAGGGAGAAATCAGGGCAATAGCCACTAAAGTTCCGCCGATTAACCCGAACAGAAAAGACAGAACCGTTAACAAAATTGTCCAAGGAACCCCTTTAAAAATCAGGTTATAGAATAATTCTCCCCAGTTAAAACTCGATTCCTGGAAATTCTTTAAAGCTGGGGCAACTAAAGGTAATTCTGGCGGTTTTTCTCCAAACCATTGCCGAAAAATAGCATCGTACTGACCACTTTCTATGACTCGACCTAGAGCATCATTAATTAATTGGAGATAGGGGGAATTTTTGGGTAAAGCAATGCCATAGAATTCTTCCGTTAATAATTCTCCGACCACTTTTACTCCCCGTAAACCCGCTTGTTTAATTGCATACAAAGTCACGGGTTTATCGTTAACTACCGCCTCGACTCGACCATTAATTAATTCCTGCAAAGCTAAAGCCGCCGAGTCAAATTGACTAACTGTTGCTCCCGGTATTTTTGTCGCTTCTAAGGCTCCCGTAGTGCCAATTTGAACGGCAATTCTTTTGCCTTTTAAGTCTTCAAAATTTTTAATCGTCCGATTATCTTCCCGAACAGCGATCGCTAAACCAGCCCTAAAATAAGGTCGAGAAAAAGAAATCGCTTGGGCGCGTTCGGAGGTGATGGTCATGCCACTAATAGCGGCTTCCACTGTTCTCGCTTGTAGAGCCGGAATAATGCCATCAAAGGGTAAATTTCTAAAGTCAATGTTGAGATCGGCTTCCTTGCCAATCGCCCGCATTAAATCGATATCAAACCCGGTTAATTGTCCCCCTTGTTGAAATTCAAAGGGCGGAAAAGTCGCTTCTGTGGCGACTCGAAAAGGATTAGGAGGAGTCTGAGAAAAAGCGGGAATAACACTTAATCCGATCGCCAAGACTAATCCTAACAAGGCAAAGATCCCTCTCTGCACCGCCCGCCCTCGCCAAAATTTAATCATTTTTTAAGTTTTACTCCTTGATTTTTTTGCTCAATTAAGCTAGAAACTCTGACCTACTTCTCACTTAAGGCAGATGTAGAGAGACTATTTGAGTATTATGATTATTACCTTTGATAAAATGTCGTCAAGGATACAATCTGGCAGAAACTAATCTCGATACCTTTATACAGAATGTAAAATTTTTTACGAGAGGATATCATGACCACTACTACCCCTGTGATTGTCAGTGAAGGTTTACGCAAAAGTTACGGCCCTTTAGAGGTACTTAAAGGAGTTACAGGCACTCTTTATCAAGGGGATGTGGTATCGGTAATCGGTCCCTCTGGCTGCGGCAAAAGTACCTTTTTACGCTGTCTCAATCGTTTGGAAACAATTAACGGCGGCCGCTTGGAGGTGATGGGAATTGACATCTCTTCCCCGAAGTTAAATCAATCGGTTCTCCGCAAGTTACGCAGCCGGGTAAGCATGGTGTTTCAACACTTTAATCTTTTTCCCCATCTCACCGTTTTACAAAACTTGATGTTGGCCCCCAAGCAAGTGTTACACCACTCGGAAAATGAGGCTAAAGATACGGCAATTCATTATCTGGAAAAGGTGGGATTGGCCCCAAAAGCCGATGTTTATCCTGACCAGTTATCGGGAGGACAAAAACAACGGGTGGCGATCGCTCGCAGTCTCTGCATGAAACCAGAGGTGATTTTATTTGATGAACCCACTTCGGCCCTGGATCCGGAATTGGTCGGGGAAGTGTTAAACGTTATGCGTCAATTGGCCGATGAGGGTATGACTATGGTGGTCGTCACCCACGAAATGCAGTTCGCTAAGGAAGTCTCTAACAAGGTTTTGTTCTTCAATCAAGGTGTCATCGAAGAAGCAGCTGATCCCGACACCTTCTTTAATCATCCCCACAGCGAGCGCCTACAAGCTTTTTTAAGTCGCATCAATAGTAATTAGGGTTTACTGAATTCAGGAGACAGGAGGCAGGTTTTGGGGTTTTAGGGTTTTAGGGTTTTAGGGTTTTAGGGTTTTGGAGTTTTAGGGTTTTGGGGTTTTGGGGTTTTAGGGTTTTAGTTCAATTTCCCCACTTCCCTATCACCCCACTTTTCCATCCCCCCACTTCCCCATCACCCCACCACCCCACTTCCCCCCGCAACGCGCACGCAGTGACCACCCCACTTCCCCACACCCCACTTCTCCACCAATTGTAAAGAAATGTTACAATTATGCCGTTATGACAGCTTACCATCTTGACAGGAGGGAAAGACAGTGGTTATAGTAAGGACACATACCCGGGTAAACCAATTTAGTGATATGCAAGACAAGCAAAAAGTCACACTGTACCTTCCCCCTGGAGTCCATCGTCAACTAAAAATAAGAGCTGCGATCGATGAAGAATCGATGTCAGGGCTGGTGGAAAAAGCGATCGCTTTCTACCTAAAATACCCCGAAAAGGTAGAAGAAATCGAAGCCGCCGCCTATGGCAAAACCTATCAGGTTCATGTCTGTCCCGAGTGTGATGCCGCCTTAGTGATGAAAGAAGATCGGCTAAGGTCAATCAAACGCCAGCCCGGAATAGTCGGCGACGAGTTCCCGCTCGAAGTTCCCGAACCCGTTGGTGCTCAAGGAACCGCAGAGGGAGAAGCAGCCTTAGTTCCCTGCTAAACTCTCGGTAGCCGCCCAAGGTCTAAACCGTTACCACAAATAGGGTCGATGTTATGAAAGAAGAGCTAGAAATTCTCGTCAAGGCTCAGTATCCCCTGATTTACCTCGTCACCTCCGAGGAGGAAAGGGCGGAAGAAGCCATCAGCAAAATAGCCCAACTAAATACACAACATCGACGGGTGTTTGTCTGGACTGTCACCCACGGCATGATCGAACAGGGTCAACCGCGCCAAACCAATCAACATAATACCGTGTCGCCAGAAGCGGCGATCGAATGGGTAGTGCGTCAACGGGAAGCGGGCATCTACATTTTCAAAGACCTGCATCCGTTCATCACTTCCGCCCCGGTGACTCGCTGGTTAAGAGATGCGATCGCCAGCTTTAAAGGAACTGAGAAAATCATTGTTTTAATGTCTCCCCTGCAAGAAGTCCCCATAGAACTAGAGAAAGACGTAGTAGTTCTAGATTTTCCCCTGCCGGACATGGGGGAATTAGACGAAGTTCTTTCCCAACACCTGAGCAAAAATCAAAATCGTCGTACCACCACGGAAGTCCGGGAAAAACTCCTGAAAGCGGCCTTGGGCTTAACCAAAGATGAAGCCGAAAAAGTTTACCGCAAAGCCCATGTAAAAGCGAACAAATTGACGGAAGACGAGGTAGAAATCGTCCTTTCCGAGAAAAAACAACTGATTCGCCGCAACGGAATTTTAGAATACGTTGAAGAGGACGAGACCATCAACGCCGTCGGGGGTCTGGAAGAATTAAAAAAATGGTTAAAACAGCGCTCAAACGCCTTTACAGAAAGAGCCAGAGGTTACGGACTCCCCCAACCGAAAGGGATGCTAATTTTAGGAGTACCGGGCTGTGGTAAGTCCTTAATCGCTAAAACCACCTCGCGCCTCTGGGGTTTACCGCTCCTGCGCTTAGATATGGGACGGGTTTATGATGGTTCCATGGTGGGACGGTCTGAGGCTAACCTGCGTAATGCCTTAAAAACTGCCGAATCCATCTCTCCGGCCATTCTTTTCATCGATGAATTAGATAAAGCTTTTGCCGGTGGCACAGGATCCGCCGATTCCGATGGGGGAACCTCTAGCCGCATCTTCGGCTCCTTCCTGACTTGGATGCAGGAAAAAACCTCGCCCGTCTTCGTCATGGCCACAGCTAACCGGATTGAACGGCTACCGGGGGAATTCCTCCGCAAAGGGCGCTTCGATGAAATCTTCTTTGTGGATTTGCCCAATTCCGAAGAAAGACAAGATATCTTTAATATTCACCTGACTAAACGACGCTCCGACATTTCTCGCTTCGATTTGGAGCAGTTAGCCAAGGTATCCGATGGGTTTTCCGGTGCGGAAATAGAACAGGCGCTGATTGCCGCCATGTATGAGGCCTTCGCCCAAGATCGCGAATTCACGCAATTGGACATTATTGCGGCGATTAAGGCGACTCTGCCCCTATCTCGCACCATGACCGAACAGGTGACTGCCCTGCGTGATTGGGCCAGACAACGCGCCCGACCTGCTTCGGCCTCCGTCGCTGAGTACCAGCGATTGGAGTTCTAACAGACTTTCGCCCGCTCCCAACGGGATGAAAGGCTAGTTCTCAGGGACTAGCAATGCCTCGCAAAGCCGCTTGGCGGCACTCTTTAACTCTCAATCTGTTGTTGTTGATTCTTATCTACAAAGAGGAAATTCCAATGTCTCATTTTAGCACTCTCCGGACCAAAATCACCGATGCCGAAATCCTCAAAGCTTCTCTCCGCGACCTCGGCATTAGCGTGAAAACCGAAGCCGATGTTCGTGGTTACAACGGTCAACGGGTTCGCTCTGACATCGTTGCTGTTCTCGATGGCGAATATGATCTCGGTTGGTCTCGCAATACCGACGGCAGTTTCGATTTAATCGCTGACCTCTGGGGTGTAGCCAAAAAACACAATCAAACCGAATTGATCAACTCGATCAACCAAAAATACGCTGTGAACAAAACCCTATCCGAAGTGAAACAGCGCGGTCTGCAAAACGCTAACGTTAAGCTAGTCGTTCAAAGCTAATATTTACAGCGCGTTCCCAAGCCTAGGGGTTGACCAGTTCGGTTAACCCTTTTTTCTGTCTGTGGGGTATGTTAAGAATAGTAAAATTAACTTGACAAAAATGCTCCGACCCCAAGAAAGAACTAAACTCGATCCGACTCAAGACAGCGATTTTTATGCTTTTCCCCGCTTTGTCACCCACGTGGATCAGGGTTTTATCGATCAATTAACCGCTCTCTACCGAGAGATATTATCGCCGAATACGCGCCTTTTAGACCTGATGAGTAGCTGGGTGTCCCATTTACCGGAGGAGATGGAATTTGAGCATATCGAAGGTCACGGGATGAATGGGGAGGAGTTAGCCAAAAATCCCCGCTTGCATAGTTATTTTATCCAAGACCTCAATGCACAGCCAAAATTGCCCCTAGAGGATAGTTCTTTTGATGCGGTGTTAATCACGGTGTCGGTGCAGTATTTGCAGTATCCAGAGGCGATTTTTGCGGAACTGTATCGCATTTTAAGGCCCCATGGTCTGGTGGTGGTTAGTTTTTCCAATCGAATGTTTTATCAAAAAGCGATCGCTGCTTGGCGCGATAATAGTGATTTAGGCCGGGTGGCGTTAGTGAAATCCTATTTTCAATCGGTGGCGGGATTTAGGGAAGTACAGGCGATCGTTCGTCCTGCTACTACCCCCAGTTTCCTGCAAATGTTAGGAATTATGGTTGCTGATCCCTTCTATGCAGTGATAGGAAAACGCAGTTAAAATTCAGTACAAGATTACTGCCGTATTAACCCCCACTAATCTCCACTAATTTTTCACCAGACCTCAACAGATCTAACGCATCAAGTAAAGTCAAGCTGAGAATTTCACGCAACCGAGCATTCGATGTATTTCCACAAGTTAACCAATTGATTTGTGGGGGTGCTTGCCAACGTTCAACTAAATCTACGAAATCGCTATCCTTGGTCAAGCAATTAAAACAGGGTGATTGAGTTTACATGAAGCGTAGGTAAGCGATGCTTTTAAGTCATCCATTTCTAGATCTGGTAGTTCTTCCAAAATTTGTTCAGCACTCAGCCCTGCTGCAAATAGATCTAAAACATCAGACACGCGAATTCTCATGCCACGAATACAGGGGCGACCACCACACTGTTTGGGATTTACTGTGATTCGTTCAAGTAATTTTGACATTTGATCTAACCTCCACAATTAAGTGTTTATCGAAAAGATTCCAGCCACAATTCCCAAAATAATTAGGGTTTGCGGCAAAAAGTTTTTCGGTGGGGGCAGGGTGTGGGGTGTGGGGTGTGGGGTGTGGGGTTTTACCGGTTTTGAGGTAGTCAGTTACCTAATTTTCAGGGAAAAAGTACCTGAATTTTCCCCCCGATCACTCCCATATCCAGTACTTTTTGATTGACAAAAGGTCTAAAAGTCTTACCCAACAAGGTTTTTAGATTTATTCAGCCAGCCCTAATTCTTACCTAGAATCTTGTCATACTCGGAGTGGGAGCCAACCCAGAACCAAACTATTTTTTCTTCGTCTGACTTCTTAATTCCTAATGCTCGCCATCCAATGCCGACTCTGACTGACCAGATTTTTTCTCTTGGTTTCACCTCTTTGAACTCTAGGCTGGGGTGAAATGGATTTTCTTTCCAAATCTCGTAATTTTTCTTGGCTGTTTCTTGTACCCTTTGCGGCAAACTTAGAAAAAGTTGACGAAACCTCTTGGTTCTGGCTGACTTCATTCTTCCCCAAAGCCTTTATCTTCTGTTCTCCCCTCTTGTTCTTCTATCAGAGCTTCCTGTGCCATTGTTATTAAAGCTCCCAATTCCAGATCCTCGTTGGAAAGGCTTTTCTGCCATTTTAATTCACTTTCAATATCTTGCAGCAATTGTTGAGCAAGTTCATCTTGAAGATGCTCTGGCAGTTTCTGGATTTCTGTGAATGCTTTTTGCAATAGAGTAGTCATGTTTTGTTCATGTTTTACGGGTATTGAACTATTTTACTACTTTTTCTACTTTTGCCATCTAACGGTTTAACTCACCCGCCGTCAGTAGCTTTGGATGATATGATTAGTCTAGCATAGGGTCGGGTGTCGTGATTTGTTAGACACTTCTTACTTTTTGAAGCTGTACATTGCCTCCTTCAAAGACTTGAACGATCAGTTGATAACCCTCCATCAACGACATACCAATAAGGGGTTCTGAATCTGCTTCATCGATTGGAATTGTTAGAAAAACTCCATCCCAGACTATCGATGCTTAGTAAATATTAAAAACGCATTCGCTACCATCACCAAGAATAGCACGTCCTCGTCTTTTCCATTTCAGATTTAGCTGATTGATCAGGTTTGGTGGTAGTGAAAGCCAACCATTAAAACCTGTATCGATTTTCAAGATCAATCGCCACAACTTTGCCGTCATTCCCTGCTTCAACTTGAGATTTTATCTGGTTTTCATTATCTAAATTGCTGGTTAAGACTAGAGAGGAAGTTTGAGCATTTGTAGTAATATTTCTAATATGCAGTTTAGATGCAGTACAGATGAGAACCTAGCCACGAGACAATTGGGATAGGAGAACCAATTTTACCCTAAAAAAAATAGTTGTGCTAGAATGGCGAAAAATTCTCACAATTGATGATTATGTTAGCAGAATTAGCCGCCGCCGAAATCGCTAAAATCGCCTTTGAAGCTGTTATCGGTAAATTAACGGAAGGAGCAATGGATAAAGGTGTAGAATTGTGGCAAAAAATTAAGCAAAAGTTACAAAAGGAACCCACCGCAGCCAAGGTTTTAGCGGCAGCAGAACAAACCAAATCCGAGGTAATGATTGAACAACAAGTGGTTCCTTTTTTACAGGTAGAAATGCTCAAAGACCCCAATTTTGCCCAAGAAATCCAAACCCTAGCACAACAAATTATTACAATTAATCAGAATCAAACAGAAACGAAAACTCAAATTGGTACGCAAATTAACAAAGATATTAAACAACAATTGAACATTCAAGAAGTTAAGGGTGATTTAAATCTAGGAATCCCTCCTGAATGACTGGCGGATCTGCACGCAAAAGCAGACGCAATAGAAAATAATCGCAGTAGTCAAAGGGGTATTTTCAAGGGAGGAGATGCTCGAAAAAGGCTCGTCCATTGGCAGGGAAGAGAGGAGGAAATCACCCAAATTAAGCAGTGGTTTAATAATAAAAATGTTGCGATGATTGGCATCAAAGGAGTTGGAGGAATTGGAAAATCTACCCTAGCTAGTAAAATTTTTGAGGAGAAAATTACCCTCGCTCCTTCCCTAGAGGACGATGAAGATTTATTCCCAAAACGCTTTTGGTGGGAAGCGGGAAATCCGGGCGAATTTAGTGGTTTAGCTCGCCAAGTCCTGAGGGAATTTGGTTATCCCGTCCCCGAACAAGAGACACAATTACAGGAAGCTTTAATCAGGCAATTGCAACGGCATCACCACCTAATTATTATCGATAATCTAGAGAGTTTATTAGGGGAAGATGGTTCTTGGAATAATGAATTTTATCAGCAGTTTTTCACCGCTTGGATAGAAAAAGGGGACACCAGCAAAATTATAGTCACCACCAGAGAAAAGCCAAAAACTAGGGGTTTTAACCATTGGATTGAGCTAAAAGGTTTGAAACCACCTGAAGGGGCGCAATTGTTAGCAGAATCGCAAATAACAGGGGATATAGAGAACTTTTCTCGACGGGTGGATGGGCATCCATTACTATTGCGATTGGTGGCGGATTTGCTCTTAGCAGAATTTCCGCAAAACCCCAGTTTAGAAAGGTTAGCGGATTTGGGATTAGGAAATTTATCACAACTTTTGAGCGATCCGCAGGTGATGGGTAGCCATCGTCAAGAGACAGTGAGAATTGCTTTAGTTTTGGATGCTAGTTTTCAGCGACTTAGCCAAAGACAGCAGGAATTATTCACTAAAACCAGCATTTATCGTCGAGAATTTGATTCTCCGGCAGCCAAAGCGGTGATGGATAATTACCCGGAGAGCGCACTGTCCGAGATCACGGCAAATTTACGAGAATTGCAGCGACGATCATTATTAGAAGAAAAAGAGGAAAATCGCCAGCGAATTTTTAGTTTTCAGCCTTTAGTTTGGGAATATGCACAATACAAAGCCGGCGATCAAAGGGAATTACACCAAAAAGCGATCGCCTATTATCTTTCTATTGCTAAACCCGACTCGTGGGAAACCCTCAACGATGTGCAACCTTACCTAGAAATTTTCTATCATCGCTATCAGTTAACCGACTACGACAATGCTTTTGATATTCTCCGTCCTATCGAGGATTTTCTTACCCGGGGAGGCTATTATCAGATCTTAGCCGATTATTACCTGCAATTAGTCACTGTTTACCAACAACAGGAAGATCAAACCCACTGGAAATATACCGCATCCCTCACCAGTTTAGCCAATGTTTACTATTCCCTAGGAGAATACCAAAAAGCGATCGAATTTCATCAACAGTCCTTAGCAATCTTTCGGGAAATCGGTGATCGGGGGGGTGAAGGGAAATCCTACAATAATTTAGCCAATGTTTACTATTC
>NZ_JADBTZ010000082.1:0-14990 GCF_020245885.1 Microcystis sp. M165S2
TCAAAATGGACGGGTCGAAAGTGTCAGACTTAAGCAATTAAGCGTTTTTCGCTATCTGCGTCAACCCCGTTGACGCGACCACCCTAAAAAAGTGGCGTGGTGAGGAATCGCCGTCCGTTTTACGGCGGCGAGGATGTCAAGCCAACCCGATATTAAACCCCTATAAGTGCAAGATATGCTAGAGAACGATCCCATTTTTGAGCTTGGCAAAGTTTCCGTATTAATTCCCTGTTATCAGCATGGACACTTACTTCCTCAGGCAGTGGAATCTGTTTTGAAACAATCTTATCAAAACCATGAGATAATTATTATCAATGATGGCTCCACCGATAACACCCATCAGGTAGGCCAAGAATACGCCCAGAAATATCCCCAGCAGATTAAGTATTTATATCAAGAACGACAGGGGCAAGTAGCGGCCAGGAAAAATGGCAGCACTTTGATAAGGGGCGAATTTCTAATCACTTTAGATGCCGATGATCTGCTCGCTCCGTCAATGATGGCCAAGTGTGCAGAAAGCTTGAGCAAAAACCCTGAAGCAGCCGCTGTTGCCTCCAACGTTTGGATGGTGGCAGAAGATGGCCAGACTATCCTAGGCCAGCTCGACCAAAGTGAAGTTCCTCGCTGGCCCAATATTCTGGAAAACAATACTTGGGGGGGAATTGCGGGTATCATGATCCGCTCGCAGTCTCTGCAAAAAGTAGGCTGGTTCAATTTCGATGGTACTGCGGGGGGCGAAGACTGGGATATCTGGATTCGCTTTGCCAGAGCCCGTCAGAAATTGCTGCATATTCCTGATTTTTTAGCTCGATACCGTAATAGTTATGGCTCTCATAGCCGCCAAGCACTCAGGGTCTTAAAAGGGATATTACAGGTTTTGGATTACTTAACCAAGGAAGATCCGCGCCTGATTCAGCTAGAAAACGTCCATCCCCCCATTGATATTTCTTGCTACAATCAGCTCCGTAATCGAGCAGTTTTTTTTTACTATGGTGTCGCTTTAGCGGCGGCAGAAAGAGAGGAGACTCTCCAAGATATCTTGCAATACTTTGTGCCATCTGATTTAGATTTAGCAACCCTAGCAACTGCCTATATTAAGGGGCTCATTTTCGTCAGTCAAGTGCAGGGAAACACTAACATTTTTTGTCCAGATTTTCAAGATGATGCCACAGGAAATGCGCTAAGTTACCTAGAAAATAAAATCTCTGAAGATCAAGTTAAGTTGTTGAGGATTAAGATAGAAGAAAATTTCATCACCCAAACTCAAAGTTCTAGCAAAAATTCTAATCTATTCAAGAGTAGAATTAAAACTATCCTGATTAAAATTAAACAAAAGTTATCACATCTAGCAACCCTAAATAAGACCTAAACAATTCCTGTGCCGCTCCCTATTGAGGTACAGGGTCTTAAGTTTGAGTCGGTCGGCAGCAGGGGATATAAGAACTTTACTTCAGGCGAGGGAAAACCGCTACATATCAAATCTTTTCTGATTTAATACCTACTGCTTGTAAATCTCTATTGTAGTCCGTCTTTAATCCTCCCCCTAAAAACAGCCTAACTTTCTCAGAGAGCCTTGTCCACTTTACCGCTAAAGTAACCAAGGCCACCTTGAGCCGATCGCCTCGGTTGGGAATTCTGGCATCTTTGTAGATAGCCAGAAAATCGTTCAGGTTAGGCCAATCTCGCCAAATATCATGGATTAAGCCCCGGAAACGGTTCAAATTAGACCGATGGGGATAACTTGTTAAGTTGATCTGATGCAATCCCCCCATGACCCTTATGGTTCTAGACCTTAGGGAAGGCCAAGTTTTGCGAGCAGGATGTTTGACTAGGGCTTTTGGCGCATAAACTACTTGATAACCTGCTCTACTAACTCGCCGTCCCCATTCTAAATCTCCCCCTGAGGGAAGAGAGAGATTGAAAAATCCTACGGTTTCAAAAATCTGTTTAAAAGTAAAAATATTAGCAGTTGCACCAAATTTCATCTTCGTAACTAATTCTTCTTGGGGTAAAGCTGTGATCATCTCAAAAAGCTCAACCGCATTGGCCTTGCCTTCGATTTCGGGAAAAACCTCAATATGACCTGCAACCAAACCACAATTAGGAGTATTGACCAACTCCTCTACCCCCTCTCTCAGCCAGTGGGCATCGGGAAGGCAGTCGGCATCAGTAAAAGCAATGATTTCACCCCGGCATTCCCTAATCCCCTTGTTGCGGGCGGCAAATTGTGTAGGGATGGTTTCTACCAGATAAGATGCTCGAGGAAATCGAGCCACGCAATCTTTAATGCTATCATCAGGCCCGTTATCGACAACGACGATCTCCCAATCGTCCGTAGGATATATTTGTCGCTCAAGAGCTTCTAGGCAAATTTTCAAGTGCTCTACATCATTAAAAACAGGAATGATAATCGAGACAAAGGGGAAAGTCATAAAATAGTCAGAGATTAATCGTTCAAGTTGGGCATCTTCTCAAAAATTACCTCAAAAACCCGAGTCTTGTCAACTAACTCTATGAGACTGGGGACTAGGGCGGGGTTTAGACTGCCAAAAGGGGTAAACAAAAGCTGTGAAGATGTTATAATAAGCCCCGTTCCGTATCTAAATAGTTAGAGGCAAAATTAATGGCATCTCCCACTTGTTCGCTTTGGTTTTTTGTAGCGCGAACCGACTTACCATTTATGATGCTTACCATCCCCCATATAGTTAAGATGTGTAATTTCCCCTTTCAAGAAAAAGTGCTAGCCATAGACACGGCTGCTTTAAGTGGGGAAAAAGTTAATCGTCTGGGTATTGGTACGATGGAAGATTTACGCCAATGTGCACAAACTTTGCTGCACAAGGGGGTAGTTGACCGCATTGTAGATTTTAATTATGATCCTAGGTATCAAGAACGATTATATCTAAAACATTTCGGCAGTGCCATAAAACCTACTCATAACTATAAAGGCTATCCGATCCTTGGCTCGATTTTTAAGATAGAAGAATGTCAGAGTGACTATCTGGTTCATTTTGATAGCGATATGATGATGTACCAAGAGCCAAGCTACAGATGGATTGCTGAAGGAATTGATCTGATGGAAGCAAATCCTCAGATTATGTTTGTCCGTCCTATGACAGGACCGCCCATCTCTGATGGTAAGTTTTGTGAATCAGATATGGGCAAACTAAATTCTCAAGGTTTTTATGAATTTAAATATTTTGGAAGTCGCCTATATTTGCTCAAATGTAACCGGTTTGATGAGTTATTACCCCTGCCTATCATCTGGTATAATAAATACCGGCAGCAGTTGGTAAACAATTGGCCAGAAGGCATGAAAACAGCCCTAAATATCTGGACTGGAAAGGGCAAATTAGATTCCTGGGAAATTATGATTTCTGAGAAGCTCAAACAGACGGATTATCTGAGGATTAACCTCACCAACCCTAGAGCTTGGAGTCTACACCCGAAGGAGAGAAGCCCTGCTTTCATCGCAGCTTTACCATCAATTATTGCTAGGATAGAAAGGGGCGATTTTCCAGCCAAACAAGCAGGATTTTATGATTTAATTTTTGACCTGTGGGTTTAGCTCTGAATCATGCCAAGGCTATCAGAACAGTACATTGCTTAGATCTAGCAGTTTTCCCTTGAAGGTTTTCGATTAAATGATACCAGTCCAAAATTTCAATTCTTTCCTGTTTCTCTCCGATCTCACGAAATAAATTCCAGATACTATCATGTTCATCTCCTCAACAAACTTTCATGTTTTGCTAGATGTTGAGAATTAACCACATCTAAGCGTCCGACTGGCGGTTTCTTTCGGGCTTGTTTTGAGCAAAAAATACCGATTTCTGGGTTGACCTACTCAATCATTAAATCTCTGACAGTCTCCTCTTAAGTTTCCTAATTTGGGATTGCTCCTAGAGACACACTCCTAACTCTCGGGATAACTCTTGAATTCTTTTTTCATTTTCTGATAACTCTGATAACATTGGATTGTTCCTGCCATGCAGATAGATTTTGAATTGGCGATGTTCCAACTATAATAATCTCATTTCTCTTTTTGATAAAGTTCAAGGTTTTATAGTTTTTAAAAGCCCTAAGCATTAATACTCGCCGCACCAGTGAGATGCTCACCCTTGCTAATAATTAGGGTATGCTGAATAAGTTTTTCTTGGGGGCAGGGTGTGGGGTGTGGGGTGTAGGGTTTTACCGATTTTCATCTGCTCAATTACCTAATTTTCAGGGAAAAAGTCCCGGAATTTTCCCCCCGATCACTCCCATATCCGGTACTTTTTGATTGACAAAAAGTCTAAAGATATTATCCAACAAGGTTTTTAGATTTATTCAGCAAACCCTAATTAAGCAGTTACTACCGGGGAAGCTAACCGTTTAAAGGTCAATCTTTCATCGGCCACATCGACAAAAATCGTGTCTCCCCCTTTGAATTCGCCGCGCAGAATTGCCTTAGCGATCGGAGTTTCCACATATCTTTGTACTGCCCGTTTTAAGGGTCGCGCACCGTACACTGGATCATAACCAATTTCTGCTAGATAATCGAGAGCAATATCGGCAAGTTTCAGGGCTAATTTTTGTTCCATCAAGCGATCGCTGAGATTGGCTGTCTGTAGTTTGACAATCGATCGCAGTTGCGCTTTTTGTAGGCTGTGGAAAATGATCGTTTCATCGATACGATTGAGGAATTCGGGACGGAAACTATTCCGCATTGCTTCCATCACCCGGGCCTGCATTTCCTCATAACGAGACTCATCACCAGCCACGTCTAAAATGTATTGAGAACCGATATTACTGGTCATAATAATGATTGTATTTTTGAAATCAACCAGATGACCTTGAGAGTCGGTTAAGCGCCCATCGTCAAGGATTTGTAACATAACGTTAAAAACGTCGGGATGGGCTTTTTCAATCTCATCAAAGAGGATGACAGAGTAGGGACGACGCCGGATTGCCTCGGTTAATTGTCCCCCTTCATCGTAGCCGACGTATCCCGGAGGCGCGCCCATGAGACGGGAAACGCTGTGTTTTTCCATGTATTCCGACATATCGATGCGAACTAGGGCTTCTTCGGTGTCAAAGAGATTGCGCGCTAAAGCTTTCGCCAATTCTGTCTTGCCAACACCCGTCGGACCGAGGAAAATAAAGCTGGCCGTGGGACGGTGGGGGTCCGATAAACCGGCGCGGGAACGTTGAATCGCTTCGGCCACGGCTGTGACTGCTTCCTCTTGACCGATGACACTTTCGTGTAATTCCTCTTCCAGATTGAGGAGTTTTTCTTTTTCCGATTCGATTAATTTATTGAGAGGAATTCCCGTCCATTTCGAGATAATTTCGGCGATATCCGATTCGAGAACTTCTTCCCTTAATAAACTTTTACCGGTGGTTTGTTTGTCGGCCAATTGAGTTTCTAGGGCGGACATTTGCCGCTGCAGATCGGTTAATTTTCCGAACTTTAATTCTGCAGCGCGATTATAATCATAATCTCGTTCGGCCTGTTGAATTTCCAGATTAACTTGTTCGATCGCTTCTTTAACCCCACGAACTTGATCGATAATCTCTTTTTCCCCTTGCCATTGGGCATTTAATCCCGATTGTTCTTCCTTGAGGTTAGCCAGTTCTTTTTCTAACTTTTCTAACCGTTCTCGCGAAGCTGGATCATATTCCCGTTGTAGAGAAAGTCTTTCCATTTCTAACTGGAGAATTTTGCGATCAATTTCATCGAGTTCTTCCGGTTTAGAAGTGATTTCCATCTTCAATTTTGCCGCCGCTTCATCAACTAAATCAATGGCCTTGTCTGGCAAAAAGCGATCGCTAATATAACGATTAGAAAGCAGTGCCGCTGCCACTAAAGCATTATCGGCAATTTTTACCCCATGATGCACCTCATAACGTTCTTTGAGACCGCGAAGAATCGAAATAGTATCGACCACATTTGGTTCATCCACTAAAACCTCTTGGAAGCGTCTTTCTAACGCCGCATCTTTTTCGATATATTTGCGGTATTCATCGAGGGTAGTGGCTCCGATACAACGCAATTCACCCCGGGCTAACATTGGTTTTAATAAATTGCCCGCATCCATTGCCCCTTGAGTGGCTCCCGCACCGACAACGGTATGAATTTCGTCAATAAACATGATGATATTGCCTTGGGAATCGGTGACTTCCTTGAGGACAGCTTTTAATCTTTCCTCAAATTCCCCGCGATATTTTGCTCCCGCAATTAAGCCGCCTAAATCGAGAGAAATAAGAGTACGATCCAACAAAGATTCTGGCACATCGCGGTTAATAATCCGCTGGGCTAATCCTTCGACAATAGCCGTTTTTCCTACTCCCGGTTCCCCGATTAAAACCGGGTTATTTTTAGTCCGACGCGAGAGAATCTGAATCGTGCGACGGATTTCGTCATCCCGTCCAATTACGGGGTCTAATTTACCTTCCCGTGCCAATTGGGTGAGATCCCGTCCGTATTTTTCTAGGGCCTCATATTTGCCTTCTGGATTCTGATCGGTCACTTTTTGACTACCTCTGACTTGTTGAATAATTTCCTTGAGTTTGTTTTCGGTAAGTCCGAATTCTTGAAAAATATTTTTACCGAAGCGATCATCTTTAGCGTAACCTAAAATCAAATGCTCGATCGAGATAAAGTCATCTCCAAATTCTCGGCGATAATTTTCTGCTCGATCGAGTAAACTATCTAAACTACGACCTAAATAAATCGAGTCGCCAGGGTTAGATATTTTCGGTTGACGACGGATAAAATCATCGGTTCGATCCCGCAAACGGGCTAGACTAATATTAGCTCTACTAAAGACACTGCCCGCTAATCCCTCCTGTTCCAGTAGGGCTTTCATTAGATGTTCGCTTTCGATTTGTTGCTGGCTGTTCTGTTTGGCAATGTCCGGCGTTTTGACGATTGCCTCCCAAGCTTTTTCTGTAAATTGTTGTGGATTGGTTGGCTGCATTTTCTATAAGAGGTTACTTTTATACCCTAGAGATTATTCTAGATTGACTGGTTTGTCGGCTCCTAGGGGCTTACCGTACCTAGTTCAGGGGGATTTCCCCTCAACTGTGCGATTTAAGTGCCTCAAGTTTATAAGTTGTAATGGATTTAAACGGCTTCTGGGAAAACTTTAGTACAAATGATCTAATTTTTAACCAAGCTAAAATCTTAATTATTAAAGATGTTCACTGATTACTGATTACTGATTACTGATTACTGATTAAAGCCCACCCTAAAATACTATCTAAGCGATTAAAGATTTAACTTTACTAATGATACCAACTGGGTCAATACCTTGGTGGGGGAATTGTTCCCATAAACCGCCACAACCTTCATGGTGAGTACCGATATAGGCGTATTTAGGAGTTAAACTGCGTTCGAGTAACCAAGAACCATAACGGCTACCTAAACCCGTACGACGGTTAAATGCTTCTACCACTAAAACAAAGGGAGAATTACCAACTTTAGCGATAATTTCTTCATCCACCACATTGAGAGTCGGTTTATTAATTAAACCCACGTCAACACCTTCTTGTTTTAAGCGTTCCACTGCATCTAAAGCGCGGTATAAACCATCTCCAAAGCTGATGATATAACCGGCAGTGCCTTCCCGAATCACTTCATCTTTTCCGGGGACAAAGGTGTAACCATCGCCAAAGAAATTATTACCCTTAGTATCAAGAATATTGGGAGTTTTAGAACGAGTCGAGAAGATAAAACGTAGGCCGGGTTGATAGAAAGTTGCCTCGACACAAGCGGTCATTTGTGCCGCATCGGCCGGGAAATAAAGACGGGTTTCGTAACCGTCATCCAGTCCATTATCGGCAAAGAAATTATTCAAACCAAAGTGACAGGTATTATCTGCCATGTCATCGATACCAGAATGGGAAAAATGACATAAAAGATTAGAATAATTCAAACGCGCCATGGTGATTTCAGAAATACACATTTCTAGAAAAGCGGCAAAGGTGGCGAAAATTCCCTGTTTACCTTTTTCCATACCAAAACCAGCGGCTGCCGAAAGATTGCCCCGTTCCATAATACCGGAAGGAATAAACACTTCGGGATGTTTATCGTGGATAATTTTCAGACCGCAGGAACCCTCTAAATCGCTATCTACTACTAATACCTTAGCCTTGCGTTCTTCCTCGCTCATTTTGCCTAAAAGACTGACTACAGCTTCGCCGAAAACGTTGCGGTTGGAACCCCATTTATCCCCAGAACCGAGGAATTTATAGTCATTAGAAGGCTTCTTAATACTGTTGAGATATTCCACGGCGGCGCTGTGTCCTTTTGCCTCTAAATATTTCAAAGCCAAGGGTACAGAAATAACATCATGACCGTGGTTAGAACCTTCTAAACCTTCAATACCGGGACACATGGGACGTTTATTAATAATCGCAATCGGGCCGGGAGTATTAATTGCTTCACAGATATTGCGATACAAACTATCGATATCTTCCCCATCTCCCACTAACACTTTTAGTCCATGGCCAGCGAGAGTTTTAGCCACATCATAACCGGGTAAATATTTGGAAGGATTACCAGCAATCGTCACATCATTATCATCAATAATCAGCTTAACATTGATGTGTTGAGCCACGGCCAAACGGGCAGCTTCTGCGTCATTGCCTTCCTGTTGAGAACCATCGGAACCTAAACAAAAAACGGTTTTTCCGGGGTTAGCTAAAGCGACACCGTTAACGTAGGGCCACATATGTCCTAAACGGCCAGAACTAAATTTTACGCCGGGGGTTAATCCTAATTCCGGGTGTCCGGGGAGTTTAGAATTAGCCTCGCGGTAGTGCATTAATTGTTCTGGGGGTAAAGAACCTTCTAACGCAGACAGGAGATATTGAGTACCGACGCGGTGTCCCGCTTCATCGAAGAAAATTGGTACAAATTGACTAGGTTGACTGCGGAAAAGAGCATCGAGAATCACCACTTCCGGGACGGTATCGTAGGGGCCGCCGGTGTGTCCACCCACACCCCGGGCCGCACCCGTGGCGGTAAAAAAGATGATAGCATCGCGACAGAGTTGGATATTGGCTTTTAGGGTGCTTCTTTGGTGGTCGGTGAGGGTGGGGTTACTGGGGTCAAGACTGATGGGTTTATAGGCAGTCAAATCGATGGGAAAGGCTGTCATTGTCGATTTTCCTTAATGTAGAGAAATAACTATAGTCAGGGAAATCATAGCCTAGAATGTCACCCGATCGATTGATTGAATAATTTCTTATCATAGATACCCCTCACGAATTTTATCGAGTTCGATCGCAAGTTGTCAAATCTTGCGTTCTCTATCGCTATCAGTAGGGGGAACCCGTCGCGGGTCGTTTATCGAGCTTTTGCTCGGATGTGTCAATAATCAGTCCGGTATATTCCCATAAATACAATGAAATTTGTCTGTGCCAATAAGGAACCGAAATTAACAAGGAATAACTCGAACCAAAACTAACAGGGTATCTAAGTAGCGAAAATTGATTTAAAAAAATTCGCTTACTATCTACCACCGCGTCAGGGTTTCCCCCCACAGTCAACCCCGTGACATACTTGCGCTTGACGTTAGCCCCAAGCTTCCATTGAGGATTAGCACCTTGACTTGTAGCGCAAAAAGCAAGTAAACTAGAGCTTAACTGAATCGGCACAGAAATTTCTGGTAAAGGAAAAAACCGCTCTAATTCTGGTCTGTCTCCCGGTGCTGGTTCTGCTGTAAAGCTTTGATTCCAGACAGACTGCCAGTGATTAGAATTACTAGCATTATACGATATCATACAGGTTCTCGTTGATTATCTCTAAATATTCATCAACATCTACCCCGCAGCTTTCAACTATATCAAGATAGTCCGTCGGAGTAATTTCTAAAGAAAAGAAATCTACCAAATCGTCAAATCCGGGCTCTTCTAGGTTCTGTGTGAGCATGGTATAATGGTAACACAGAACAGGAGGTGGGTTATGTGGATAAATTTTGATCAACTCCTCGATTTACCAAATGTAACAGTGGTCAATTATCAAAAAATTGCTCAGACAATTTTCCTAAAGCTCGCTCTTTTAAATGAAACAATTGAATGTCATAATTGCCATCAAATCTTGGACAGAATCAATCAGACAGAGTATAATCTAGTCAGAGATTTATCAATATTAGGCAGTTCAGTATATTTAGAAGTACCACGCCGCCAGTTTCATTGTCAAAAGTGCCAAAAGTATATTAGCGAAAGATTGAGTTTGATCAGATTAAGACAGCATCATACAAGCCGCTATGAATCGATGATTTATGAGAGAGTAAAAAATTGTAAGTAGTCGTGCAAAATAAATTTCCTAGTGAAGAAAGGCAAGAGGCAAGAGGCAAGGGGGGGTTAGATCCCGCATTTCTCACAAACTGAATTGAGAACCTAATTTAGAGGTTGAGAGTTGTGTTTTTAAAAATTAAGAAAAACTCTGAAGGTTGCCGAGCGATAATTCAACAAAACTAGCCAAATTTTTATAGACATCAATGATGCTTCCTCGCACTGACACTACAGAGCCAGCGTTGAGTTTGTTAATATCTCGTTGATCGTTCATCGAAAAATTGGCTCTGAAACCCCGTCCTTTTAGGACGGCTTTATCGGAAAATTGGGTTTAAAACCCCGTCGTTCTAAAAACTCTTTGTCTGGGGTAACTGATGACCACAGCTACTACAAAAGCGATCGGTTGCCGCTACTTTTGCCCCGCATTGACGACAAAATCGCACTTGACTGACGGTTTTTGCGTCTCCCATACTCATTTTCATATCTCCCATTTGCATTTCCATGGGGGCAAAATTCATCGACATATTACCCATTTTCATCGGTTGCATCGGTTGCATCGGTTGCATCGGTGAGGAGGAGAAACTGGTAGCAGTGGTCGATTGAGAGGACTGAGAAACTCCAGAGGTATGAGGAGAGGAAAAACCGATACTGCTTCCTTGAATTTGGATTCTGTGGGCTCCAGTTTCAGTGATAATTTCAATAATTGCCCCTTGGGGAATTATCTCTATTTGGGGTTCTTTTGTCCAAACTCCCGTAGCAAAACTACTGCTAGACTGCTGTTGTTGTCCCACTGCACCACTAGCGAGAGTTACAATCGTCTGCAGCCCTTGATTATCGAGATAGAGACGTTGTCCTGTGGGTAATTCACTATAAATAGCCATATTTTTGACAGTAAAAAGTAAAAAGTAAAAAGCTAGTTAACACCCCTAGGATCCAGTCTAGCGAGGATAGAAATGTTAGAGGATTTTCTTAAGAATTTTATCGACAAAAAAAGGGTGGTTTAACCCACCCTCACCATGTCTCAAGAAAACAAACTTTTTAACGGACGCTACCGGCTAATTTATCGACCCGAATCGGTTTCATCAGGTACAATTTGAGGAATTGCCAAGCGTTAGAGGCGAAGATAGGCAATTTCTTCAGTAATTTAACTGGTGCGGCACTGTTTTCGCTATCGATCGCCCGTAATCCCTCGTTATTGCCAACACAAATCTCTAGGCGATCATAAAATTCAGGACTATCCACATCGAGAACAATCGGGAAGACGCGGCCAGCGGTTTCATTGGTCTTCTCGATCACATACTTATCGTACTCGCGAGCGTCCAAACCGAGAATGGCGTAGAAACCAGAACGCTGAGTATCATTGAGATACATCGTAGCGAAGACCGAAAGCAGGAAGAAACGACACCAGAGACGAGCGCGCCAATCATTAAGAATATCAGGCTGCGCGCGCATGATCGCATCGAAGAAGTCCCCGTGACGGTTTTCGTCTTGACACCAATTCTCGAAGAAGTTAAAAATCGGATAAACCCGATCTTCGGGATGTTGTTCGAGATGACGATAAATGGTGATATAGCGCCAGTAGCCGATTTTTTCGGAAAGATAGGTGGCGTAGAAGATAAATTTCGGTTTAAAGAAGGTGTAGTTACGGCTTTTGGTTAAAAATCCCAAGTCAAGGGAGAGGTTAAAATCCGATAAAGCCTTATTAAGGAACCCAGCGTGACGCGCTTCGTCCCGGGACATGAGGTTAAAGCATTCTGCGAGGAGGGGATTTCTGTTTTTTAAACGTCTGCCGAGTTCTTTGTAGAGAAGAAAGCCGGAAAATTCGGCCGTGCAGGATCTTTCCAGAAATTCCACGAATAAGCGGCGAGTTTCGCCATCAATATGCTCCCAAGAGCGATCGAATTCTTGATTGCGAACGAAGTGATGCCGGTTATAATCGGTACGGAATTCCTCTAAAATCGCTTTCAGTTCTTCCTCGTTAGCGGCGATCGACATTTCCGCCATCGCTTCAAAATCAGTGGTGTAGAAGCGGGGAGTGAGGATCGTTTCTTTAGCGGGAACTTTTATACCCGGACGGATTTCCTCGAATTCTGGTTTTTGGATCGTGCTGACCATAGGGATTATTGATTTTACTCTGGGATGATGATTGAGACGAGTAAAGGCTCTGACTTGATAATGAGGAGCCGTGAAAAAACGGCTAGGATTCACTATAGCAAGCTCTCAGCCCTAGACTCCCTTCCTGTTCATTAAAAGTTACAACTCTTAATTAAGCTGTGTAAACAAACGCGGCTTTTTCCCCAGGAGTCTTGACAACTGTTCGGGGAGGTGGGGTTTGTTCGGTGATCAGTAAACAGTCATCAGTAATCGGTGAACTGAAAACCCATGGAACGAACCACAGAGGCACAAAGGACACAGAGATCGATCACTACTATATAAGTTAAACTTATTACACAAAGAATAAGAGAGCCAACAAGGTTTTTGGCAATATGCTAATCTGGCTAACACGCTTTTGGGTGTGATATAGGGGAAAAGTTCTGGTGATTGCGCCTAAATGGGGTGTTATACAGAAAGTTGACCCATAATATGTAGTTAGGCCAAAAAATATTCGCCCCTTAAGATTGATGCAAGACCTGTAGGGGCTGTGGTTGCATAAGATCGAAGTTTGGTTTTTAGTGCTTTTTTAGAGGGAAAAACTAGATGGAATGGCTAGTGCTATGGGGAGCAAAACAGTTAGCAGGATTCGCCTTTGGGGCAGTGCTTGAAAACCTGGGAACGGTCTTGGGGGATCTGACAAAAGGAGCGGGAGAAGATTTTGTCAAAGATTTTTTCAAGGATTCTCTCAAGTCTGGTATTAGGCGATTCCAGAAGGATGCACTTGCTGTAGTAATGGGAAAAGCGATCGCTCAGTTTCTCTACCTGGTGCAACAAGAATTAGAAGCATCCGGTATGAGAAAAGCAGACCTGCAAAAGTACAATCCTGCTTTGCAAAAATTTATTCGCCATAAAGCGGTCAAATCCTGGTTGTCAAAGGCATTTGAGCCGGGATGTCAAGCACTGGATGGCAAGAGCTTGAGAGCAGTCTGGTCTGAGATGCAATTGCCAAATCTTCCCGAAGAGTTTAGCTGGGGGAAAATTGGACGGGTTTATTTAAACCGCGTTGAGGACATGATTGGTGAGTCTCAGGAGTTAAAGGAGTTATTTGCCACTAAGCAACTGGTTGACATAAATCAGACGACGCAGCAGTTAGCTGGCGTGGTGCCAGATTTCGATCTGGAGCGCTATTGCGAAAGTCTGCGCGAAACCTATGATCGATTGAAACTGAATGCCGTTGATATCACCTATAGCCAATACAAAGTCAGATTATGGAGTATTTTTGTACCACAGAATGTGCGGGAGGCGTTACCGCCATCAAGGTATGAATTCCCCAAAGGATTACAGCAAAAGCCTCAGAATGTTTCCCCTGACGAATGGGAGCAGTACAGGCAATTATTTCTGGAAAAACCTGTGCATCCAGTGCTGGAGATTTTGCGCGATCCCGATTGTCCCTACGCGGTGATTCTGGGTGATCCGGGAGCAGGAAAATCCTCGTTGTTGCAGTATCTGGCCTTGGATTGGGCAGAAAACCCGACGGCTCAAATTCCATTACTGATTGAGTTACGTCAGTATGTGACGGATGAAAATAAGCCCAAGGATTTTCTGGAGTTTTTTCATCAGGGTAAGCGCAAAATTTGCGAGTTGAATCAATTGCAGTTAGATGAGCAGTTGGAATCGGGCAATGCGCTGGTGATGTTTGACGGCCTAGACGAGATTTTCGATGCTCATATTCGCGATGGGGTGATTACAGAGATTATTGCCTTTACCAACAAATATAAGCGTGCGCGTGTGATTGTCACCTCGCGGATTATTGGCTACAAATCAGGAAGGCTGGAAAATGCGGAGTTTCGACATTTCACCCTAGAAGATTTGAATGATTCGCAGATTCGGGATTTTGTGCAGAAATGGCATCGGTTAGCCTTGGTGGATGAGACTGACCACGAGCGCTCAGAGATCCGCCAACGACTACAAACAGCGATTAAAGACTCGACCGCCATTCGAGAACTGGCAGGAAACCCCTTATTGTTGACGATGATGGCGATTCTCAACCGCAAGCAAGAGCTACCCCGCAAGCGAGCAGACCTGTATGAGGAATCCTCCAAGGTATTGCTGCACCACTGGGACATTGACTACAAGCAAATGCAGTTGACTTTAGATGATGTCGATTTGCGGGCTAAACAAGCTATGCTACGCCGCGTTGCTTTTTATATGCAAGCTAGCGAAGAGGGGCTAAAAGGAAATCTGATCCATCGCGATGCACTGGAGGCAGAATTGACTGCTTATCTGAGGTCGCGGGAGATACCCAATCCGTTGAAGGTTGCAGGAAAACTGATTGACCAATTACGTCAACGAGATTTCATTATTTGTCATGTTGGCAACGACTATTTCGGTTTTGTTCATCGCACCTTTCTGGAATATTTTTGTGCAACCGAATTTGCCGATCGCTTTAGCAAGCGAGGAACTGAAGGGGGATTAACCCTAGGGCTGTTTCATTCTCCCATCAGAATATCAAAAGTAAAAGCGATCACTGTCAGGTAAAATGAAAAGTGACCGCCAACTTTTAAAATATATGTTGAGCTTAATAGAAAAACTGAAACAAGTCAAGGACTTTCGGA